>DGIK01000166.1 GCA_002393195.1 Bacteroidales bacterium UBA3824
TCGCCAACGTCTGCAACGAGGCGGCTCTCATCGCGGCGCGTCACAACAAGGAAGAAGTAGATAAGCAGGACTTCCTCGACGCCATCGACCGCATCATCGGCGGCCTCGAAAAGAAAAACAAGATAATCACCGAAAACGAAAAACGCACCATCGCCTACCACGAGGCTGGACACGCCACAGTAAGTTGGCTGCTTGAAAACGCGCAGCCGCTCATCAAGGTAACGATAGTGCCACGCGGCAAGGCTCTCGGCGCGGCGTGGTATCTGCCCGAGGAGCGTCAGATTACCACCAAGGAACAGATGATAGACGAGATGTGCGCACTTGTAGGCGGCAGGGCAAGCGAGGAAATCAACTTTGGCAAGATTTCGACGGGCGCGCTCAACGACTTGGAACGCGTTACCAAATACGCCTACGCAATGGTAACATACTACGGTATGAGCCCAAAACTCGGCAATATGAGTTACTACAACTCTTCGCAGGACGACTACAACTTCCAGAAGCCGTACAGCGAAAAGACCGCCGAACTCATTGACACCGAGGCAAAAGCGTTGCTCGACCAAGTGTATGAGCGCACCAAGCAGATTATCATCGACAACAAGGAAAAACTCTCGCAACTTGCCGAACTTCTCCTTGAACGCGAGGTAATCTTCACCGAGGACGTGGAAAACATATTTGGCAAGCGCAAATTTGCCAACAAGGAGCAGGAGGAGGCATTGTACGCCACAAGGCCGCAATCGTCGCAGACTCCCCCACCCTACACCCCGTCCCAAAATGCAGACGGCGCAGAGCAATCCCAGGACGCCCCCAAACAGGAAACGCCCCAAGAGGACGCTCCCAAAGACCAACAACAAGAACAATAAACTAAACATTCAAGGCTATGGAAGAATGGATAAAAATATACTCCTTTGACACGCAATATCAGGCAGAAATGTCGAAGGACATACTTGAACAAAACGATGTAAAGGCGGTGATTATCAACGCCAAAGACAGTCTTTTTCTCTTAGGCGAATACGAACTCTACGTCCACAGCAGCGACGAGAAGAGGGCTATCTCCATCATCAACGAGTTCAAGGGATTGACCAAGGTGGATTCGTTCATAATGCGCGGCCCCGTAGAGAGGCTCAAAGACGAACTCGAAGCCAACGACATCACCGCTGTCATCAAGGTGTGCCACAATCCGCGCTACGTACTCGACAACTACGAACTCTACGTAGCCAACGAGGACGTGCCACGTGTAGTGCCGTTTCTCACAGGCGAGCAACTCAAAGGCTGGTCCAATGCAAAATCCTGCACCAGGACTACACAGACGAGGTTTAGGATTGAAATCCTCAATCACAACCACATTCCGAGCATCGTCATCAAGAAGCGCGACGCCAAGTTTATGAAAACCGAACTCAACATCTACGTCAAGGACGAAGACCTGACGCAAGCCACCGAAGCATTGCGCGAACTCAAAGGCTGGGCTAAGGTGCATACCGCATCCACAATCAGTGCGGCAGAGCTCATCGAGAAGCAACTCGGCAAGGAGGGCATCAAGGCTATCATCGAACAACAGGCAGAGGGCAACTACGCAATTTTTGTGGAAGGTCCCAACTGCGACGAAGCCAAGATGGTAATCTCGCAGCAAAAATCGTGGAAACGACTTGCCACCTACACCGAGGGAATGGAGGCACAGTACGCCGCCGGATTGCTCGAAAATTCTGGCATTGAGACAGTTACTATTTTCCGCGACGACATCACCAAAATGGTGGACATCGACCTGTACGTAGAGGAGTTCCAACTCGACAAGGCAACGGAAATCCTCAAAACTATTTCTACTATCGACAATGAGTAAATTATTGCCAAGAATCATCACGGGCTTAGTTTTCCTTGGCCTCGTAATAGTATCTGTAACGATAAATCCGTGGATATTCGCCGCTCTGTTCGGATTCTTTACGGTGATTGGCATCATAGAGTTTTATAAAATGAGCGGAATGTTGGGCTTTACGCCGCAGAAGATGACGGGCATCGTGATTGGTGTCCTGACGTTCATCGTGCTGTTTTTATTGACGATGAAAATCCTTCCGCCGGTGATGGTGTTTCTATTGCCGGTGCTGATGCTCTCTATTCCCATCATCGAACTCTTCCGCCAAAAGCCGACCCCGACCTCCGACTGGGCGCAGACCCTCTTTGCGCCGGTATATATCGCGCTGCCGTTTGGGCTTATGGCAAATATGCTCTTCCTGCCTGAAACTCACGAATTTTCGCCCAAGATAATCCTTAGTTTCTTTGCATTCGTATGGATTTCTGACACGGGCGCGTTTTGCGTAGGCTCGTTGATAGGCAAGCATAAGTTGATACCAAAAATTTCGCCCAAAAAAACCATCGAAGGCTTGCTGGGCGGCATTGTGTTCACATTGTTGTCGTCGATACTCGTCTGCAAATGGGTGGGCGTATTCTCGCAAACACAATGGCTGATAATCAGTTTGATAACAGTGATTTTTGCGACATTCGGCGACCTTGTGGAATCTATGGTGAAGCGCAACGCCGGAGTCAAGGATTCGGGCAAGATGCTCCCCGGACACGGCGGAGTTTTGGACAGGTTCGACAGCACGCTGCTCGCCGTGCCGCCGGTATGGCTTACAATTGTATTGATTACACACAAGTTAATATAAATCAACAATTATGATACACAAAGAAGGTTATGCTACGATTGCCATAGTAGTAGTATTCGTAGCAATAGTCAACTTTTTGGCAGTTAAATATCTGAGCGATTACCTTTGGCTCGAATTGCTTTTGCAGTTGGGCTCGCTGTTCTTGCTGTTTTTGGTGTTGCAATTTTTCAGGAATCCCAAACGCAAAATCGCCGAAAATGAATACGTCGTACTCTCACCCGCCGACGGCAAGGTGGTAACGATAGAAGAAACCGAAGAACCAGAATATTTCAAGGACAAGCGTCTGCAAGTATCGATTTTCATGTCGGTATGGGACGTACACGCCAACCGTTGGCCCATCGCCGGCAAGGTAACATACTTCCGTCATCATCAGGGCAAATACTTGATGGCTGCCCACCCGAAGTCATCTACGCTCAACGAGCGCACCACGATAGCAGTCCGCACCGAAAAGGGGTTTGAAATAATGTTTCGTCAGATAGCGGGCATTATGGCGCGCCGCATCGTAGCCCCAATCAACGAAGGCGACACCGCAAAACAAGGACAGCAATTTGGCTTCATAAAATTTGGCTCCCGCGTGGATATGTTTTTCCCACTCGGCACCAAGATTCGCGTCAAAGTGGGCGACAAGGTGAAAGGCGGATTAGACATAATTGCGGACGTTAACAAATAATAATCACTCCACCCTGCCCGACTTGTCAATCCTAATGACATCTCCCGGCAAGAAAACACGCTCGGTGCCGTCGGGGCGTTGCAGGATGCGACGCCTCGCCACTGTCGCCGAAACGAGTCTGCCATATACGTCAAAATACGCCCTGCGTCCCGCCATAACTGAAAATCTAAAACCGTCGGAAGTCTCATACCTGAAATTATCTGACGGAATGAGATACCTAACCTCGCCATTTGGGTGAAAGGCGACCTCAGTGTATGGCATCGACGCCACAGTCTGCTGCTGCACCACTATCTCGATACCAGCAGTTGGCGTGCCGGACAAGAGCAATCCCTGCTCGTCAAAAGTAACATAAAAATGCCGTGCAAACTCCCTGAACTTATTGTCGGCGCACAGTATGTTGGTATTAGCACCCAACATACCAGACGTAACTCGCCCGTTTTCATTCCAAAACACCGGACCCTTGCTCGAAAACATTATCAACTGCCCGCAAGTCCACAAGTCGGTGTCGTGTTTTATAAAATCTACCCGTAATGTATCGGCAAAACCTCGCCCCGACGACACCTGCCACGACATCGTCAACAATACGAATACCAATATCTTAATACAAACCCTCATAATGCATCAATGTAAATTCACAGCAAAATTAAGAAATAAATAAAAAAAATGTCGGGAATTTATATTATATTTGCAACGAATTTAACAGAGAAAAAGAAATGGCCTTCAAATCAGGTTTTGTAAACATAGTGGGCAACCCTAACGTCGGCAAATCGACACTGATGAACATCCTCGTCGGTGAGCGGCTCTCTATCATCACGGCAAAGAGTCAGACCACGCGGCACAGGATTATGGGCGTTGTTACCACCGACGACTACCAAATAGTATATAGCGACACCCCGGGCGTGTTGAAACCAATATACAAACTCCAAGAGAGTATGCTAAAATACTCCGAATCGGCGTTGGAAGATGCCGACGTGATATTGTATATCACCGACGTATTGGAGACAAGAACCAAAAATATGTTTTTCCTCGATATGGTGAAACGCCTCACCTGCCCCATTATTCTGATTATCAACAAAATAGACCTATCGACACAAGAGAAAGTCGATGAGATGATAGCAGAATGGAAAACCCTCATCCCCTCGGCTGAGATATACCCCGTATCGGCGATGCACAAATTCAACACCGAGAAGATAATGAACAGGATAGTGTCGTTGCTACCCGAAAATCCGCCCTACTTCGAGAAAGACCGCCTGACCGACAAGCCGGAGAGATTTTTCGTGTCGGAGATAATCCGCGAAAACATACTCACTCTCTACGACAAGGAAATCCCGTATTCCGTTGAGGTTCAGGTAGAAACATTCAAGGAGGAGGAAGACATCATCCGCATCGGCTCTGTAATCAATGTAATCCGCGATTCGCAAAAAGGCATCATCATCGGCAAAGGCGGCGCGGCTCTCAAAAAACTCGGCTCGATGGCGCGGAAGGAGATTGAGGCTTTCTTCGGCAAAAAAATCTTCCTCCAAATCTTCGTGAAAGTGAGCAAAGACTGGCGCGACAACGCCGGCAGGCTCCGTGGATTTGGCTACGAAGTATGACATCAAACCTACTAATAACCAAAACATTATGAAAACAATACTAACACTGACAGCGGCAATCGCACTATCCACGACGGCAATGGCGCAGACGCCCGACGAAGTTACCGAATGGGACGCTCTCGCCAATGGCAAGGAATACACCGTGATAGGGCCCGGCACTTGGAGCGAGACAGACAAGGCGTATATGTTTCAAGATGTTGACTACGAACAGACTTTCACCCTCGACACCGACGGCGAAAAACTCACGATAGCCCAAATCCGCGAAAACCGCATCGACAATTCAACCGCCGAAGCCACCGACTATCAGAAACAGATAGCCCGCACAGAATCCGTACACGAAGTGGAGACCAACGGCGAGTATCTCGACTACCTCGGCACTGTAAGCGGCAAACACAAAGTGGGATTCAAGAGCCTCGAAATCGTCAAATACGGCAACGGCATAGGCCTCCACGATTACAACAACAACCAAATGTGGATACTTGTGCTGCCGGCGAGAGGAGAGGAATGAGGAAAGAGGAGAGATGAAAGTGGAAAGATGATGATAATAAAGTAAAAAGAATTAAAAAGAAACAATAAAATAAAACACCAACCAATGAAATTCGTAATATCAAGCACCGAGTTGCTTTCCCGCTTGCAGACGGTAAGCAGGGTTATCAGCAGCAAAAGCACCATACCCGCGCTCCTGAACTTCTTGTTTGAAGTGCAGGGCGAGACGCTCACCATCACGGCAAGCGACCTCGAAACCACTATGCGCGCACGCCTCCAACTCAACAACGTAGAAGGCGAAGGCAAGATTACTGTAGAGGCAAAACGCCTCACCGACATACTCAAAGAGTTTCCCGAACAGCCCCTCATTTTCGAAGCCAACCTCGAAACAATGGCTGTGGACATCATCAGCGACAACGGCAAATTTAGCGTTATGGGTCAAAACGGCGACGAATACCCGACGCTCCAAGGCCTCGACGAAGCCAACACGACATCAATGACGATGCCCGGCTCCGCATTGCTCAAAGGCATCACAAAGACCCTCTTTGCAACCGCCGACGACGACCTCCGTCCCGTGATGAACGGCATCTCCATCACCGTAAACGACTCGTCAATCACATTTGCGGCATCCGACGCCCACAAACTCGTCCGCTTCCGCAACAACACCATTTCGTGTCCGAAGGAGGCGTCATTCATTCTGCCCAAGAAACCCGCCGACACCCTCAAAACAATCCTGCCAAAGGAATCCGGCGAAATCACAATGAAATTCGACGACAAGAACGCACACTTCGCGCTCTCCAACTACGAGATGATATGCCGCTTGGTAGAAGGTCAATACCCCAACTACGAGGCGATAATCCCCACCAACAACCCCAACCGTCTCACTATCAACCGTCTCGACTTCCTCACAACGCTCAAACGTGTATCGGTGTTTGCAAGTCAGGCAAGCAACCTCGTGAAACTCGAACTCCAACCCGACCACGTTGTGGTATCGGCGCAGGACATCGACTTCTCCATCTCCGCTTACGAAAAAGTGAGCGCACAGTACGACGGCGAATCGATGAACATCGGCTTCAAGTCGGCGTTCCTCATCCAGATACTTACAGCCATCACATCAGAAAACATCGTACTCCAAATGTCAGACCCGTCGCGCTCCGGCATCATCGTGCCGCTCGAACGCGAATCTGAGGACGAAGACGAACTCATGCTTCTGATGCCGATGATGATCAACGACTAATTTATAATAACCCCATAAAACGTAAAGCCATGAAGAAAATAATTATTTGCGCAATACTCGTGGTGCTTCTCGTAGTAGCGGGAATCATGTATTTCAACTACTACTGGTCATTTGGCGAAGGTGTCAAGAGCGGCACACTCAACTTCGTAGTGCAAAAAGGGTACATATTCAAGACCTACGAAGGCCGCATCATTCAGGCGGGACTCAAAGGCAGTGCCGGCGGCGGCATACAGATGCCCGAATTTGACTTCTCCATCGAAGACAAGCGCATCGGTGATTCTCTCATGCGCTGTACTGGCCGCGAAGTGGAACTCCACTACATCGAGTACAAAAACTCACTCCCCTGGCGCGGAATGCAAAAATACATCGTCGATAGCATAATGTCGGTGAGGTAATTGGAATGTAGGCGGCTCGCCTGCCAAAAACCAAAAAGGATTGCGGACACATCCACCGCAATCCTTTTTTTTAAAACAACCATATTATGAAAAAACAAATCATAAAAAACTAAACGCTATGGATTACGATTTCTCACACGACAGCGACGGACACGACACTATCAGGAAACAAAAAATAATCCTGATTACACTGATTATAATGATTGTGTCCACGCCATTTGAAATAATGTTGATGAAATATTTTGTCATCAACGACGGAGAGCGAACAATTGTATGGCATTTTTTCTACTGTGTAGTACAATTTCTTGTACTTTTCGTGATAAACTTCACAGCCTTAGAACAGCCACAATACCCAGACAAAAAAGATAGATTGGATGCTGTATTATCATTAATTGTGGCTGCGATAATTATTGTATTCAAAGTATGGTTTGTAAACTATCGGGTAAATTCCTTTGAGGAACAAGCACTTTCCAATTCCAACGACACAATTGGAGTAATCACCCAAAAATATTTGACACAAGGCAAACACGGTGAACGCTCATATTATCTTTGGGCAGGCAAGAACGACTCTTTGTCAAGACGCCACGAAGTGTCCGAGCAACTTTACAACTGCATCAATCCCGGCGACACGGTAATCCTCCAAGTCTCCAAAGAATATCCCCGCATCAACAAAGTCCTGATATGGGATACAAGGGAGGACGAGATAGCGAAGTATAGAAACAGCAACAAATAATAGTTTCAATCTACTCCTCCGACAACTGCCGGCTCATCCTTCTATAAATTGAGAAAATCTTTGCCCGCGATACGAAGCCGAGGTACTTGTTGTTTTGGTCGAGGACAGCGATGTTGTACTTGTCGGAATGGCTGAATTTGGTAACCACCGACTCCATACTCTCATCGATGCGGACGGTGTAGTCGGGACGGAACACAAGGTCGCGCACAAAAACTTTGTCATAATATTCGGGCTTGAACATAATGCTGCGTATATTGTCCAACTTGATGATGCCGAGGAAAGTATTGTCGTCCCTATCAACAACCGCAAAAATATTCCTCGATGTCCCCTCGACCGCCTTCACCAACACGCGGAGCGAATCGCCAGGATACACAATGGCAAAATTGCGCTCGATGAGGTTGTCAAGTTTCATAAAATTAATCACCTTCTTATCAACGTGATGCGTCATAAGTTCGTTGCGCTGAGCGAGTTGATAGGTGTAGATACTATTGTTGATGAATCTTCTCGTTACCACATACGACACCACCGATACCAACAGCAACGGCACAAACAACTTGTAACCGCCAGTAATCTCGGCTATCAGGAACACAGCCGTGAGCGGTGCGTGCAATACGCCACCGATAGTGCCAGCCATACCCACAAGAGCCATATTTGCAGCGTCAATGTCCTGCACACCGCATTGTGCCAACACCAACGCGGTCATCAGCCCCGTACATGCGCCCACAAACAGCGACGGCATAAAAATGCCGCCCACGCCGCCCGCCGCAAAGGTGAGCGCAGTGGCGATTGGTTTTACCAACAATACTACGCAAATCAGCAACGCACTAAGCAAATCGTTGCCCCTTGCGCCCACAAACAATCCGTTGGTAAAGAGGAAGTCGCCCTCGCTATTGATGCAATTTTTGATAGTGCCAACTCCCTCGCCATACAGCGACGGGAATATATAAATAAGCACCGCGAGACACACACAACCGATGGCAAACCGTCCCCAAATGCCTTTGATTTTCTTAAACTTGTTGGAAGCCCAGATGTAACTCTTGGTGAAATAAATGGACGACACGGCGCACACCACGCCGAGCATCAGATAGACCGGCACATCGCCCGCCTCCAACGTGTTGCTCGCCCGGAAAAAAAACAGCGGATTGGAGCCCATCAAAAGATACGACACCAATACGCCCGTTACCGACGACACCAAAAGCGGAGCAAGGCTCGCCATCGTCAAATCCAGCATAAAGACCTCCAATACGAACACGATGCCGGTAATCGGTGCCTTAAACATCGCCGACAACGCCGCAGCCGTGGCGCATCCGAGGATAAGAAGTTTTTGCTTATAATTAAGGTGCAGAAGGCGACCGATATTGCTGCCGATGGCTGCGCCAGTGACCACAGTAGGTCCCTCCAATCCCGCCGAACCGCCAAAACCGACAGTCAACGCGCTCGAAATCACCGACGAATACATATTGTGGCTCTTGATTACCGCGCCTTCCTTGGATATTGAATACAATACACGCGGTATGCCGCCGCTCACATTGTGTCTGAGGATATAATTGACAAATACCATCGTCAGCAATATACCCACGATAGGATACACAAACGACAGCCCGTCCAACTGCGCAAAATCGTTCAAATCTTTGAGCGCGTCGCTGATAGAATGTGTGAGGGTACGCAACACCCACGCCACCACAGACGCTATCAAGCCCGCCAAAATGCTCAGTATTATCATATACTGCGACGTGCTGATATGCTGGATGCGCCATTCGTTGAACCTACACAACGTCCTGAAAAGTCTGTATTTCCGTTTCTTCTTAGAATCCATAAGTAGAAAATATCAACCCGCAATTTACGAAATTTTGGCAAACAGAATATTAAGGAATATTTAAATTTTACGCATTATGCGTAATAAAAAATGGAGTGCGGACAAGATGTCGGCACTCCAAAATATGTTTGGTGGACGAGATGTCCACACTCAAATTGTTTGGCGGACGAGCCGTCCGCACTCCAATCTTACTTGTCCAAAGGATAGTTTTTCATCATATCAACTACTTCGCCGTGTACTTTGGCGATTACGTCTTCGTTGTTGATGTTTTTGATGACGGTGTCGATGAAGTCAACTACGCGGAGGATTTCGTTCTCTTTGAGGCCACGGGTGGTGATTGCGGGTGTGCCAAGACGGATGCCAGATGTCTGGAACGCCGAGCGGGAATCGAAGGGAACCATATTCTTGTTGGCGGTGATGCCAGCCTTCTCCAATGCAATCTGCACTTCCTTGCCGGTGATGTCGGGGAAATTCTGACGGAGGTCAACGAGCATAGAATGGTTGTCGGTGCCGCCGGAGAGGATTTTGTAGCCACGGTTCATAAGTTCGCCAGCCATTACGCGAGCGTTCTTCTGTACCTGCTTCTGATATTCCTTGAATTCGGGGGTCAACGCCTCGCCAAATGCAACAGCCTTGGCAGCAATTACGTGCTCCAAAGGACCGCCCTGGATGCCGGGGAACACCGCAGAATCAAGGAGTTGCGACATTGTTTTGGTAACGCCCTTGGGAGTCTTCAATCCCCACGGATTCTCGAAGTCCTTGCCCAAGAGGATGATGCCGCCACGAGGTCCGCGGAGGGTCTTGTGGGTGGTGGATGTGACTATATGGGCGTACTTCACAGGGTTTTCGAGAAGGCCGGCGGCGATGAG
>DGIK01000130.1 GCA_002393195.1 Bacteroidales bacterium UBA3824
AGCAAATTTGAAAGCAAATCACAACACAACAACGGCGGCTTTAACTTCTAAAAGGTTGTTTATGACCCTGCAAAATTAGCAAAAATGAAAGCAATTCACAACCACCTCGAAAAAAATACCAATATGCACACATCTAACATACTGTAAGAAAAAGAGTTAGACATAAACTCAGTTGTCAAAGATTACTTAACAACTGCCACAGATGGCAAATAATATCACGTTGCAATTCCTTACACCTCCTCAATCACCGACGTCCCTTCCTCGCCACCGTCCCATTTCCACTTCTCATAGAATCTCAACTTTCCATTTTCCATCTTGGGACAGGAAACGCACGAACCGGATTTGGATTCGCCTGATTTGTTGATGTGCCTGTAATCAAAATGGAGATTGTGATTGGTGTCCATCGTGCCTAATAGAAAACCCTTTACAATGCTTCCGCCTGAATATTCTGCCCAAATGACATTGCCATTTTGATGATAACTGAAAATCGTTTTGTCTGACACTTCGCCCGATTCGGAATTGTCAACAACGGTGAAAAATCTGCCTTCAAGTGAAAAGGATTCCTGTGTCGCAGAAAACAAAGATTTACCCTTTTCATACGCCTTCCTTAAATTTGCATCCCAGTTTTTTGTCCTTAATACATTCTCCCTCGAAGTACAGTCAAAGACCACAAATTCAGTTTGCTTCACGCGATTGATAAGCCGGTCGCCAAACATTACTTTTTTCATACTGCCAAGCAATCCAAACTGTTCGAGCCTGTCCACAGAATTGCCAGCCGAGCAAAGAACCAATCCCTTGTCGAGCAGTTTCATAGTCTTGTTGCCGTATGCAAAACCGTAAGACCATACCCTGTCAAACCATCCAACAAGTTTCGCGGGTGCTTCTGTCCAAAATACAGGATATATAAAGACAATTGCATCCGAAGAATTGATTTTTTCATGCTCTGCCGCCACATCTTTAGCCACATCAGGTGTATCTCTATAATTGGCATCCCTCAGATACTCCGCCTCGGTCATATCTGTCTTGAAACCCATTTTATAAAGATCCGAAAGTACATAATCATTACCCGAATCCACAATTCCTTTTATAAATTCATCCCTGATATTCCGCGTCAACGAATCCTCAGACGGATGGCAATACACAATAAACGCCTTCATTCCTTATTTTATTTACAACAACCTTGCAAAGTTAACAAAATTATCCTTGCCCCTACCCCACCCGCAAAAATTTTTTGCGTAATATTTTTCTAATTCTTAATTTTGCAGCGTTGAAAAACTATTAAAAAATCAAAATTATTATGAGAAGATTCCTTTTAGTATTATTTGCTGCATTGTGCTTCGTGGCGTGCGGCAACGGTCAGAAGACCAACAACACCCAGACGACGGAGGAGCCCAAGAAGGCGGACAAAATCCTCGTAGTCTATTATTCACAGAGCAACACCACCAAGACTGTTGCCCAAGAAATTCAGAAACAACTCGGTTGCGACATCGCCGAAATCGAGTGCGTAGAGCCTTACACCGGCGATTTTGGCGCAGTGATTGGACGTTGGCAGCAGGAGCAGAAGGACGGAAAGAGCACCGAAATCAAGCCCCTCAGCAAGGACGTAAAAGATTATGACGTCATCTTCCTCGGCTACCCGATTTGGGGCGGCACGTATGCATCGCCGGTGGCTACATTCCTGAAAAACACCGATTTCCAGGGCAAAAAAGTCGTTCCATTCTGCACATTTGGCAGCGGCGGCCTCAATACAAGCACCGACGCATTGAAGAAAAACGCCAAGAACGCAAACATCGTAGAAGGCTACGGCATCCGTCAGGCAAGGATTGCGAAAGTAGGCGGCGAAGTTGAGCAGTTCCTCATCAAGGCAGGCTTTAAGAATGGCACTTTGGAGCAGTTGCCCGAATTTTCGGAGCAGGAAACCGTTACCGACAGCGAGAAAGAGATTTTCAACAAGGCTTGCAGCAACTATCAATTTCCCCTCGGCGAACCATCCACAGTTGGCGCAAGGAAGGTAAAAGGCGGCACAGAATACCTCTTCACCGTTGACAGCCAAAACGGCAAATCACAAATCTACGTCATCGCAGAAGACGGCGCACAGCCCGAATTTACACAAGTGGTACGATAAACGCCACCGTTTCGATATGTACAGTGTGTGGAAACATATCCACAGGCTGTACATATTTTGTTTTAAAGCCGTTGTCATGCAAAATTCTGAGGTCGCGGGCGAGGGATTTTGGGTCGCACGATACATAGACAAGACGTTTTGGGCGCATTTTTATAATGCTGTCAATCAATACTTTGTCGCAGCCCTTGCGCGGCGGGTCCACGATTACGACATCGGCGTTGATACCTTGATTATTAATAAGGTCGGGGATGATTTCTTCCGCCTTGCCCTCATAAAAATCAGCATTGTAGATGCTATTGATGGCGGCATTGTACTTGGCATCGTCCACGGCTTGCGCAATCGACTCTACGCCAATCACTTTGCGGGCGTTGCGAGCCAAAAATAGCCCGATAGTGCCAACACCGCAATACAAGTCAAAAACAGTTTCATTGCCGGTAAGTGCCGCAAAATCAGACACAAGGCGATACAAATTTTGGGTCTGAGGCGTATTGACCTGAAAAAAAGCCAACGGCGAAATCCGGTATTTGATTCCGTCGATTATTTCGGTGATGTAGCCGTCGCCATAGAGATTGATTACCTCGTTGCCACGGATGCGGTTGGTATTGTCGCAATTTACAGTGAGGGACACCGATTTTATCCTTTTTTTTGTAATAGTCAACAACTTGTCTATCAGCACATTGTGATGCGGCAAAGAATCACCATTAATTACAATCGACACCATTATCTGATTGGTATCAAAAGCCTTCCTAATCATCACATAACGCACTAATCCAGTGTGAGTTGCCTCGTCGTAAGGCTCAATATCGTAGATGCGCAGATGCCCGATTATGGCATTGATGATAGTAATATTTTCGTTGATGCCAATGCGACACTCTTTTATAGGAACTATATTGTGAGAACGTCGCTCATAAAAACCCGCAACTATCTCGCCATCAGTATTTTTGGCAACGGGGAAAATTGCCTTGTTCCTAAATCCAAACTGATATTTGCAGCCCATCACACCTGGCACAAAATCATCCTCTGTAATCACCCCTGCGGATTTGAGACTATCAATTACAATATTACGCTTGATTGACAACTGCGCACGATAATCCATCCGCTGAATCTGACAGCCGCCACAATCCTTGCAATGCGGGCAAAACGGCGTCCTGCTGCTCCTCGTGCACCTCAATATAGCGACCATTACAGCGTGGGCGTAAGTTTTGGCTACGTCCACCACAACAGCGCGCACACGCTCGCCCGGCAGAGCGTTAGCCACATATATTGTCTTTGTGCCCAACGTCGCAATGCCGTCGCCATCGTCGCCAACAAACAGAATATCAAGTGTTAATATGTCGTTTGGTTTCATAATAATTGCAATTGAAATCACACAAAAATAAACAATTCCATCAAAATATCGAAAAAAAAGTCGTCAAACGTGCAAAAATCCAAAAAAAATTTGTAGGTTTGCAAAATGACAATTAACAAAACTATTACGATGGAAAAGACAGTAACACAGGAAATCAATCAAATAAAAACCAAACTCGAAAAGGCGGAAATCAAGGGCGACGCCTTGCAAATCTTCAAGTGCTGCGATTCGCTTGCCGGGCTGTACAGTCAGTCTGGCGACGACGATATGGCTATTGCGCTGTATCAGAAGGCAATAGACGTGCTTCAAACCGCCGGCAAAACCCGCCGCCGCGAACTCGCCAACGCTTATTTCGGGCAGGGAATGGTGCTTTTCGGCAAGTATCACAGGGCTTTGCCGTGCTTCAAGAAGGCTCTCGAACTCTACACCCTCAACAACAACGAGGAGGACGTGGCTATGTGCAACTACTGCATCGGGCGCATCACGCTCAACAAATTCAGCATCACGGAAGATTTTTCGGCGGCTGCGCTGCCGTATTTCACCACCGCCGCCGAGATGTTTTACAATCTCAAAGTAACTGATTCGCTGGCACTTTCGCTCACCTACAAGGGCTGCTGCGAAATCAACCTCGACCAACTCAAAGAGGCTGAGGAGGATTTGGAAAGTGCCGTGGACATAGCCCGCCGCATCAACGAACCCGAAATCCTCGACGACGCGCTATACCACCTCGCCCGTGCATACTACAAGGGCGAAAAATTCTTCAAGGGTCAGAAACTCCTCGAAGAGGCGATAGAAATCAACCGCAAGAGCAAGGATTTCGACGACCTTTCGTATATGTTGCAGAGTTACGGCGAGATATTGGTATCCCTCGAGAAATACGAACAGGCGATAGAGGCGTTCAAGGAGAGCGAGAGCATCAAGCGTTGCAGCGGCAAGACCCGCGACCTCGCCGACACAATCCTCTGGCTCGGCAAGACGTATTTTTATATGAAAAAATTGCCCGAGGCGCTTCTGTACTTCCAGGAGGAAATCACCCTGCGCAACGACGCCGAGACGGAGAGCCTCGCCACGGCATACGGCAACCTCGCATACGTATGTATGCAACTGAGTTACACCCGCGACGCTATCAATCAGTATTTCAACAAATTGAAACTTTACGGCGACGACGAGGAATACGCAATGGAACGCGCCGAAACCCTCTGCGACCTTGCCGAGGCGCACGTGGCAAACGGCGAAAACGGAATTGCCGTCAAGGTATATCAACGCGCCATCGACGAGTACAACATCGCCCTGCGCACCGACAAGATAGACGACACCAACCCCATCGACCGCATCAACGACCGCATCAACGAACTCGACGAACAAATCACGCAAAAGGACGAGGAACTGCCCAAAATCGACGTGCCGGAGGTGCTCACCGAAGATTATATCGACAATACAATCCGTGCGATGGTAGCCGACGTAATCGCCAACAGCAGCGACAAGCCACAGTCAATAGGGTTCCGTCAGAGCGGCAACGCCTTCCCCGACGACGAGGAAACATTTGAATCTCTCGGCGCCGACGAAATGAAGGTGCTCGAAATCTGCGTCAACGCCGAGCGTCTCTTCGACATCGAACTCCCCGACGAAGCCACCGACGAAATCACCAACACTGCCGAACTCATTGCAGCAGTAAAGGAAGCAATGGCTGGTGAAGAGGTATAATTAACGACAGAGATTAATTACAAAAAAAGGTGTGCTGATTATGTTTCTGCACACCTTTTTTATTGATAATACGCTTATTAGCAATTACATCCTCTCCAACACGCCGATACCCAACATATTCAGGCACTTCTTGACCACGCGACCAGTATTTTGGGCTATCAGGAGGCGGAACTCGCGGATTTGCGGGTCTGGCTCGTTGATGATTTGGTGGTCGTGGTAGAATTGATTGAATTGCTTGCTGAGTTCATAGACGTAATTGGCAATTTGGGCGGGGCTGCACATTGTGCAGGCATCATTGACAGCAGCCGGGAACGCCGCAATCTGCTGTACCAAAGTGCCTTCCACGTCTGTCGCCTTGTCAAAATCGGCGGCAAGAGGCTCGCGGGCAATGCCCTTGTCAGCCAATTTGCGGAAAATAGACTGTATGCGGGCGTAAGTGTAAAGCACGAATGGACCGGTGTTGCCGTTGAAATCGATGCTCTCTTTGGGATTGAAAAGGATGGTCTTCTTCGGGTCAACCTTGAGAATGAAATATTTGAGGGCAGCCATGGCTATCGTAGAAACAGTGATGTCCTGTTGCTCCTTTGACATTTCGTCAAGTTTGCCAAGCTCCTCGGAAGTCTTGCGGGCGGTCTCCGTCATTTCGGCAATGAGGTCGTCGGCATCTACAACCGTACCTTCACGCGATTTCATCTTGCCTTCGGGAAGTTCCACCATGCCGTAGGAGAAATGCTTGATGGCGTCGCTCCATGCAAAACCCATCTTTTTCAATACGAGTTTCAACACCTTGAAATGGTAATCCTGCTCGTTGCCAACTACGTAGATGTGTTCGTCAAAATTCCATTCACGATGACGCATTGCAGCAGTGCCGAGGTCTTGAGTCATATAGACCGTCGTGCCGTCGGAGCGGAGTAAAATTTTCTTGTCGAGGCCGTCGGCTGTAAGGTCGATGTAAGTCGCGCCGGTCTCGTCCTTCTGACAAATGCCCTTTTCCAATGCGTCAACTACATATTGCTTGCCTTCGAGGTAGGTCTCCGATTCGTGATAAATCTTGTCAAAAGTGATGCCCATGAGTTTGTACGTAACGTCAAAACCATCATAAACCCACGAGTTCATCGTCTTCCACAGCGCAACCGTGTCGGGGTCGCCCTGTTCCCATTTTTGGAGCATCTGGTGGGCTTCTACGATGGAAGGAGCTTTCTGTTTCGCCTCATCCTCCGTCATGCCTGACGCCATAAGTTCCTTGATTTCAGCTTTGTAGTGCTTGTCGAACTCTACGTAATAATTTCCGATGAGGTGGTCGCCCTTGATGCCGGAAGTTTCGGGAGTTTCGCCGTGTCCCCATTTTTTCCACGCAAGCATCGACTTGCAGATATGGATTCCACGGTCGTTGACGAGGTTTACTTTGATTACATTGTTGCCGCCCGCCTTCAAAATGCGCGAAATAGAATCGCCGAGGAAATTGTTTCTCAAATGTCCGAGGTGCAACGGCTTGTTGGTATTGGGCGACGAAAATTCGAGGACAATCTTTTTTGATTTGTCGGTTATGGGCGTAATGCCAAAATTCTCATCGGCATCAATCTTCAAGAGCATTTCGCTGATTGCGGACTTCTTTAGAACGATGTTGAGAAAACCCTTTACAACATTGAAACCCTTGGCGTTAGCCCAGTTTTTGACGAGATAATCGCCAATTTCATTTGCAGTGTCCTCGGGCTTTTTGCCGGAGAGTTTCAGGAGCGGGAATACCACCAAAGTCAGGTCGCCGTCAAACTCCTTTTTGGTCTTTTGAATCTGTATCTGTTGCTCGGCAGCATCCTTGCCGTATATCGACTTGACGGCAAGAATCACCGCTTGTTTCAAATTTTCTTCCATTTATTTTGTCAAATTATTATTCAGTTCTTTTTTGAAAGCATTTCAGTTGCGGTCATCATCAGCATCGGCATCGATGTAAACGTCTTAACCTCAGGCACAAGCAATTCGGTATTGTAGCACCGTTGTACATCTACCTGTTTGATGCCAGCGGCTACTTCGTTGATGTCCACGGAGGTAAAAACGCCGTTCCTTATCGAAGCCATGCGACCCGCTTTGCCGCTGAGAATCAATTCCATAGCGATATTGCTGTATGCAATCGGCACCATCGAATCGGTAGCGTCGGGATAGCCGGAACGCACGAGATAGCCAAGGTTTTGCACGATGGTATCCACGCGCTTTCCATTGTTGAATTTTGCGGATGCCTTGCGCAATTTTTGGGCGACGGTCTCCCCTATTCCGGCATGAGTGAAAGTCATTTCGTCCATGCCCTTGAACTTTGCGCCCTCCGAAACAACTACCGTGGAAAATTTTCCGGGATTGTTGGCCCTGTCCATGACCATGAGCTCGGCGAGCTGGTTGATTCCAAACTCCGACTCCGGAATTACGCATCGGTCTGCCATGCCTGCAAGAGTGGGCATCATCGCCGTAAAACCAGCGTAACGTCCAAAAACCTCTATCACCAAAAACCTTTCATGGCTGCCCGCAGACGCGCTGAGAGTGTGTATGAGGCTGATTGTGCGTGTGATGCACGTGCTGAAACCTATGCAATAGTCGGTGCCATAAACGTCGCCGTCCATTGTTTTTGGGATTCCAATGACCTTAACTCCCTCATTATGAAGACGGACGGCATATTTTAGCGTGTCGTCGCCGCCGATGACAACCAAGTAATTGAGCTGAAGGAACTCAATGTTACGGATGACCTCGGCTGTAAGGTCGTTGTCTTCGCGATTATAAATATCTTTGAGGTGCTCCGGCACGTCGTCGCGCTTGATGGACGACGGCTTGGTGCGTGAGGAGTGCAGGAACGACTCTTCGCTCAATATTGTTGAGTTGATAAGTTTTTTTGGGAACTCCTCGTAGCAATCGACATTGTCGGCGTTGCGGTCGCGTTTCATCTCCACGAGACCCGCCCAGCCGCGCTTGATGCCTATTACCTTAAAGCCCTCGTTGACAGCACGTTTGACGAGGCCACGTATAGCGGGATTGAGCCCCGGCACGTCGCCGCCGCCAGTCAAGATGCCGATTATTTTTTTGTTTTTAATTGGAATCATCACTGTAAAATTTGGCGTAAAAATAGCAAAAATTTTTGAGAGCGCGACAAAAAAATCAATATTTTTTTGCAAACGTCAATTGCATCAATTCTCAATAAAACATCTTCCCGTCATCCGTAAGCAGCGGCAGGATTTCGTCTTTGGGTATCAGCACCTCCACTTCGCCGTAATCGTAGGAAGCGATTTCGTGAAGTCCGTATGTAATCACCACGTTGCCGTCGCCGTCGATGTAGGGCACAAACGAGCCGGGAAGTTTTATCAAAAACGAGCCGTCAACATCCTCCAAGGCATCTTTGTTGAGACAATCGGCAACATTTTTGCCATCCTCAATGCAAAGAGCCTCAGCCAAATGAGCCATAATGGTTACTCTAAGTCCCAATCTATCAGTGGAATCTATCATATCTTTGCCAAAAATCTTGCCGTCAGACTTGCGGAAAGTTGCGCCCACAGACTTATGTGCGCCATACCAAGTGCCGGCGGAATGATACACAAGACTCGTCAACGTCAGATACTTAGTAGTATCGCACAATAGATTGATTTCCAAAGAGTTTTCATAATTACCCTTGGCATCTTTGGGTGAATCGGGCTTGTCAAAAATTTTTTTGGCTACATTAGAGACATATTTTTGATAATTGTCGCCGTGGAGTTTGCCTTGCGAGTACGTAAGAATCCACTCGCGGACGGTCTTGGCGAGTTTTTTGTCGCCCTCCACGGGAAAATCTATCGACGCCACCGACGAATACACATATTTGCCGTCGGACTCGCCAATGCTGTCCTTGAAATTCTTGAAAGTCAGTTCCTTAGAACCGCCCGAACAACACGCCGACAGCACGCATGCCGCCGCGCCTATCAGTATCAAAATCTTTTTCATAATCATTTTTTTTGGGTTGATAACAATGCAAATTTAAATCTTTTTTTGCCGACAATCAAAATTATTTTGCCACCCGACAAAAAAACCTTACCTTTACGCTGCAAAATTTTCAAGTATCAAATGAACACAATAGGCACAATTTTCAAGACAAGCATATTTGGCGAAAGCCACGGCAACGGCATAGGTGTAGTTATGGACGGCGTACCGGCAGGCATACAGCTCACCGCCGACGATTTCATCGCCGACCTCTCGCGCCGCAAAGCCGGAGCAAAAGGCACTACGCCGCGCAAGGAGGACGACCTGCCGGAGATTTTGTCGGGCGTTTTCAATGGCAAGACCACGGGCGCACCATTGGCGGTTCTTTTCCGCAACGGCAACACCAAGAGCAAGGATTATTCTCAACTTTTTGACCATCCGAGACCCGGACACGCCGATTTTGTGGCGCGTGTCAAGTATGGAGGGTTCAATGATTACACCGGCGGCGGACACTTCTCGGGACGCATCACGCTCGGTCTCGTGGCGGCAGGCGTAGTCGCCAAAAAAATCCTCTCCCCCACCTCAATCAACGCCAAAATCCTCGAAATCGGCGGCTCGACAGACTTTGACGCAGCCATCGAAAAGGCTCAAAATCAAAAGGATTCAATAGGCGGCATCGTGGAATGTGTAGTCAATGGATTGCCCGTCGGACTGGGCGAACCATTTTTTGGCAGCGTTGAATCCGAAATAAGCCGCGCAGTTTTTTCAATACCGGCAATCAAGGGCATTGAGTTTGGGGCGGGTTTTGCGGTTGCAAAAATGACCGGCAGCACCTGCAACGACAATATTATCGACGCCGACGGACGCACCGCCACCAACAACAACGGCGGCATCAACGGCGGCATTTCCAACGGCAACGACATCGTTTTCCGCGTCGCCGTGAAGCCCACACCCTCGATTTCGTTGCCACAGGACACTTATAATATAAAGGACGGCAAGGTGGAGCCGTTGACGATTGTAGGCCGCCACGACCTGTGCATTGCTCTCCGCGTGCCGGTGGTTTTGGAAGCCGCAACCGCAATCGCCCTCGCCGACCTCAGCCTTGTCGCACAAAAATCACCTCGAATTTTTTAACGATAATTAGACACACATTATAACACATTATAATATAATTTATGAAAACTTACTTCGCCTCCGATTTTCACCTCGGCGCACCCGACAAGGAGATTTCTTTGGAACGGGAACGCCGCATAATCCGTTGGCTCGATTTCATAAAAGCCGATGCGGAGGCGTTGTACCTTTTGGGCGACATTTTTGATTTTTGGTACGAATGGAACAACGTGATTCCCAAGGGTTTTTACCGATTTTTCAATAAGTTGGCGGAACTCACCGAGGCTGGCGTCAAGATTTATTATTTCACCGGCAATCACGATGTTTGGCAGTATCATTACCTGAAAGATGAATTTGGCATCGAGGTCTATGACAAGCCGCGCCTGTGCGAAATCCACGGCAAACGCATCTACATGGGACACGGCGACGGTCTCGGCAGCGGCAGCAAGGGTTACGCCTTCATCAAATGGGTCTTCACAAACAAGGTAACGCAATTATTGTACACAAACTTTTTCCACCCGAATTTTGCGATGTGGATAGGCTTTAAATGGAGCGCGTCGCGTCATCAATACACCCGCAAGACGTTGCCCTTCCAAGGCGAAAGGGAACACATTATCAAGTACATCCGCAGCATCGCCCCTCAAGAAAAAGCCGACTGTTACATCTTCGGACACCGACACATCGACGTAGAGCACGACCTCGGCTCCGGCAAAAAATACATCAACACCGGCGCATGGTACCACAAGTCGCCGTATGCAGTGATGGAGGAGGATGGAGAAGTGAGGTTGAAGGAGTTTGTGTGAGAAAAAATTAATTTCTACGATGTAAAGTTTTCTATGAAAAAATGCCCTTTATTCCGAAATCAACGCCCAAAAAATGCTGTTCATTTCGGAATAAAACGAGGTTTTTGCAACCAATCCTCCTCCCCAAAAAATCAGAAGGGGCGTTCCACCATTCGACGGAAACATCCCCTTCCTTTCTACGCCTGCTATACAAAAAACAAACTTATTTCAAATAACTCTGGTTGTGGACATTCTTGACGGCGCGACCAGAGGGGTCGTTGAGATTCTTGAACGAGGCATCCCACGCCAACGCCTCTGCCGTGGAGCAAGCCACCGATGGTACTGACGGCACCGTCAACGCCGCCGACCTACTCGGAAAATGCTCCTCGAATATCGAGCGGTAATAATATTCTTCCTTGTTCATCGGGGTATTGATTGGGAAACGCTCTTTGGCTGTTGACATCATCTCGTCCGTAACGGCCTCTGAGGTAATGCGTTTGAGCGAATCAATCCAACTGTAGCCCACGCCGTCGGAGAATTGCTCCTTCTGCCGCCAACATACTTCAGCCGGAAGCATATCCTCAAACGCCTTGCGGAGAATGTGCTTTTCGATTTTGCCATTGCCAGCCATCTTGTCCTGCGGATTGAGCGACATCGCAACATCGAGAAATTCCTTGTCCAAAAACGGCACGCGACCTTCCACGCCCCATGCGGAGAGCGACTTATTGGCGCGGAGACAGTCATAGAGGTAGAGTTTGGAAAGTTTGCGGACAGTCTCCTCGTGAAACGCGCGGGCGTCAGGGGCTTTGTGGAAATACAAATAGCCGCCAAAAATCTCGTCAGCACCCTCGCCCGACAATACCATCTTGATGCCCATGCTCTTGATAACACGTGCCAAAAGGTACATCGGCGTACTTGCGCGTACAGTGGTAACGTCGTATGTCTCAATGTAATAGATAACATCACGAATGGCATCGAGACCTTCCTGAACGGTGTAATTGATTTCGTGATGGACAGTGCCGATGTAATCAGCAACCTTGCGGGCGGCGGCGAGGTCGGGCGCACCTTTCAAGCCGACGGCAAACGAGTGCAACTGCGGCCACCAAGCCTGTTGAGTGCTGTCGGTCTCCACGCGCATTGCGGAATATTTTTTGGCAATTGCCGAAATAATCGAACTATCCAAACCGCCCGACAGCAACACGCCATACGGCACGTCTGACATCAATTGACGCTTAACAGCCAATTCCAACGCCTCGCGGATGTCGCTGCCGGTGAGTTTGGAATCCTTAACTGCCTCATAATCCTTCCAATCGCGGGTGTACCAACGGGTCATTTTGCCGGTTTTGGACGAATAATAATGACCGGGCAGGAACACCTCGTAATCGGTGCAGAAGCCTTCCAACGCCTTCAACTCGGAAGCAACGCAAAGGTTGCCGTCGGCGTCGTGTCCGATGTAGAGCGGAATCACGCCAATCGGATCGCGGGCGATGAGATACTCGTCGTGCTCCTCGTCATAGAGCGCAAAGGCAAAAATGCCCGACAAATCCTCCAAAAAGTTGATGCCCTTGTCGCGGTACAACGCCAAAATCACCTCGCAATCGCTGCCGGTGAGAAAGTCGTATTTGCCCTCGTAACGCTCGCGGATTTGGCGGTGATTGTAGATTTCGCCATTGACAGCAAGAATCACTTTTCCGTCGGCGGTTTTCAGCGGCTGACTTCCCGACTTAGGATCTACAATCGACAGCCTCTCGTGCGCCAAAATCGCCGTCTTGCCAACATAAATGCCCGACCAATCGGGTCCACGGTGACGGATTTTGCCGGACTGCTCCAACGCACGGCGGCGCAAACACTCCGGCTCTGACTGTATGTCAAATATGCCTACTATTCCACACATAATATTTTAGTTTTTCTTTAACACCGAATTAAACGAATACCATCCATTCGGTAGAGACGCAAAATTTTGCGTCTCTACAATCGAATCAAACGAATAATTAATTCGGTGCTAAAAATCAATTATTTAATCTTGTTACTAATTTCTTCCGCGATTTTGCGTCCCGAGGCGATTGCCCTTACTACGAGGGATGCGCCCGACGCGGCGTCGCCACAGACGAAAACGTTGTCGGCGAATTGCGGATGTTGCGGCTTCAAGAATCCCATCGCGAGCAACGCCATATCGCACTCGATGACTTCCTTTTTGCCAGTGGGTTTCATAATCGGGCGACCGCCTTCGGGGTTTGGCTCCCAAATTACTTCCTCCACTTCCGCGCCAGTCAATACGCCGTCCTTGCCGACGAACTTGTTGGTATTCAATAGCCAACGACGTTCGCAACCTTCCTCGTGTGCGTAAGAAGTTTTGAGGATTTGCGGCCAATAGGGCCAAGGCGTCGCGGGGTTGCTGCCCTCTGGCGGTTTGGGCATGATTTCGATTTGCACAACTGATTTGCAGCCCTGACGATGCGCAGTGCCAATGCAATCGCTGCCGGTGTCGCCGCCGCCAATTACAAGCACTTTTTTGCCCTTGGCATTTACGAGGTCTTTCTTGTCGAAATTTTCGCCCATCAAAATCCTCGTCTGCTGCGACAACATCTCCAATGCAAGATAAACGCCTTTCAATTCGCGTCCCTCTACATTCAAATCCCTTGCCTGCGGAGTGCCGGTAGCCACGACGTATGCATCGTATCCAGCGGGGAGATTGTTGACATCAACATTCTGATTATAAACGAAATTGATGCCCTCCTGCTCCATCAACGCGATGCGGCGGTCGATTACATTTTTGGCGAGTTTGAAATTTGGGATGCCAAACCTCAACAATCCGCCCGCCGCCTCGTTTTTTTCATAGACAGTAACGTCAAAACCCTTCTTGTTCAATTGGTTGGCGGCAGAAAGACCCGCCGGACCAGAACCAATTACAAGCACTTTCTTGCCGTTGCGTGCATAAGTCAGCGGCGTGATGTAACTCTCCAAAAACGCGCGCTCGATGATTGCGCACTCATTTTCGCGGCAAGTTACAGATTCGGAAATTGTGAGATTCAAGACGCACGATTTTTCACACAGAGCCGGGCAAACCCTGCCCGTAAACTCCGGAAAATCGTTGGTCTTGCTGAGGAGTTTGTACGCCAACTCCCAATCGCCCTTGTAGAGCGCGTCGTTCCATTCGGGCTGTTTGTTGCCGAGGGGACAAGCCCAATGGCAAAACGGTACGCCGCAATCCATACAGCGGGATGCCTGTTGCTGACGGTCTTTTGTATTTAAAGTCTGTTCCATCTCCGAAAAATCGTGGACACGCTCGCTCACAGGTCTGTGTCCCGCCTCCTTCCTCGGAATGGTCAAAAATGCTCTCGGATTTCCCATTTTTGTTTCAATATTTTGTATTTTTCTAACACCGAATTAAACAAATAAAACGAAAAGCCTTATTTAACGCATAAATAAAATTTACAAGCAAATTTTATTTTACAAATTGAACGAATAAAGTTTCATTTAATTTCGGAAATTAATATTCGTTACATTTGTCGAAAAATATTGTTTATAATATTTTTCTT
>DGIK01000218.1 GCA_002393195.1 Bacteroidales bacterium UBA3824
GAATTTCAACGAATTAAAACGAATTATCTTTTTATTAAAATTCGTTTTAATTCATTATAATTCGCCAAAATTTTTGTTTAGAAAAGATGCCGCAAGGCATCCATAACACAGATTAAACGTTTATAATCAGATAAAATGAAAGTAGAAAAAAACAAAGTAGTGTCCGTCAACTACTCTCTCAGGACGGAGGAAGGCGGTCCCATCGTGGAACAGACCAAGGGCGACCACCTTTTGGAGTTCCTCTTTGGACGCGGTATGATGCTCCAAAAATTTGAGGACAACCTCGCCAACCTCGAAGAAGGTCAGACTGTAAGTTTCCACCTGACGCCCGAAGAAGGCTACGGCGAATACCACAAGGAGATGGTTGTCAACATTCCACGGCAGACGTTCGCAAACTTCCCCCAGGAAATGATGAAGGTGGGCACACGCGTCCCGATGCAGGACAACCACGGCAACCACATGGTCGGTCACATCGTTGAAATCAACGACGATTCAGTCAAGATGGACTTCAACCACGACATGGCGGGCAAAGACCTGTATTTCACCGTTGAAATCAAGAAAATCCGCGACGCCGAACCCGAAGAAATCGAGCACGGCCACGTCCACCACGAGGGTCATTGCTGCCACGGCGAAGGCAAATGCCACAAACACGACGGCGAAGACGGCGAGCATCATTGCTGCCACGAGCACGACGGTGAAGAAGGCGAGCATCATTGCTGCCACGACCACGACGGCGAAGACAAGTAATTTTGATTAAGGCTTTATACTAAATGAGGCAACCGTCCAGATTTGGGCGATTGCCTCATTTTTATGTGTAAATTTGCCAAAATTTGGTTCCAGAAAATGGCAAAAAATCACATTTTCGGAAGATAATTGTATCCCGCCTATTTCGCTACTTTCAATTTCAACGCAGCGGCATTTTGACCGATTTCTGACATTTTGTGGACGTTTGATGCGCCGAAACTCAGGGCGTCGTAGCCGGTGAGAATCGGATGGATGTAGATGTCGGCGTTTTGTTTGTTGGCCTCGTATTTCGGAAGGTCGGGACGGTTGGCGAAATAGTCGGTGGCGAGGTCGGTGGCTTCGCCGAAAAATGCTCGTGCAAGGGCTTCAGATTTGAGAGCGGCTTGCACCAATGGCTCCAACGATGCCGGCACAAAAGATTCATCGCCCTGACGGAGGTCAATCACAATCGTGTATTCCGCGCCCATTGCCTGCGCAACATCTACGGGAAGATTGTTGTAAAATCCGCCGTCAACAAGGATTTGACCGTCGATTTCCACATTGTCGTAAATATACGGAATTGCCGACGACGCCATAACAGATTCAAGCACAGAACCTTCCGAAAGGACAACCTCCTTGAGTTCCTTGGTGTCGGCAGCCACGCAACGGAACGGAATTTTGAGGTCGGCAAATGTTGTAACGCCCTTGTCTTCAAGCAATTTACCGACTACCTCACGGATTACGGAACTTTTTTTGGCATTATCCTTGTCCAACGACGCAAAAAAATCCTCCAACTCGTCGGCAGTGTAGCCTGCGGAATAGAGCGCACCAACAATAGAGCCGATGCTCGTGCCCGAAATGTAGTCAACCTTGATGTTGTTTTGCTCAATCACTTTGAGCGCACCGATTTCAGCCGCGCCCTTAGCACCGCCGCCGCTGAGCACGAGGCCAACTTTCTTGTCGCCCGGATTGAAGAAACTTTCGGTAATGTCTTCTGGCTCATCCTCCTTTTCAGGGTCGCACGCGGTCGCCAAAAGGAGAAGAAGTAATAATAAATGTGTAAGTCTTTTCATTGTATTAATTGTTTATAATTGTCAAAATCAATTTGTTACGAGATTTTCGTGTTTACAATAATTCAATAAATCCTCTGCACTCGCCCCATACTGTTTCTCGCACAAATACTTGATTATCTTGCGAAGTTTCACAAAATTAGTCGCATTGCGCAAATCTTTGAAAAGACGTGCAAAAACCTCGCTTTCTTTGGCGTTAACCGATTTGGTCAAACGTTTCAAGGCGTTAATGTCAGAAGGAATATTATAATCTGATAATGAGACATTTAACTCATTGACAGCGTTCAAAATGAAAGTTTCAATTGCAGGATTAATCTCTATCAAAAAATGGGGACGGGTCTTATGTTTCAAAACAACAAGCCCATCAGATTCCATCAAAAGAGAAAAATTAGCAACTTGTTTGGGTTCTCGCTTGTCCTTGTCTATAACTGCAATGGCAAACCGTTCTGAGAACTCATTATCAATTGATTTACAGACTGTTGCGCAACCTTTTTTATGATTGCACATACCGTCCACCAACACGTTGATGAGGTTGGTGTCCACATAACATTCGGGCAATATGTAATTGATGCGGTTCATCTACAAAAAAGCCTCAGTATTGAAAAACAAATCAATTCCATAATTATAAACTTCATCTATCTCACTGTCGGACAAAGTTTTAACAATAGTACAACCCTCCTTGAAATCCACCAAATGTATGGCGACATCAAGTGTGGTGTCTTCCAAAAACTCATTGACTACATACGGGCTATGTGTAGTGATAAAATACTGATTATCAGAATTATCAATAATTTCGCGAGCAATTTTGGAAATGTACGGAGGATACGCATGTGCTTCGAGTTCTTCAAACATCAACACGGAATCGCAGTTGCTGTTGATAGCCGCCTTATAAAACATCAGCCGCTTAATTGAATCAGCCAACGAATTGTACGGCAATATACACGAAGAATTATTGGAAAGTGGCTTCAAAACCCTGATTTCCTGATACGTCATATCAAATGTCAACTGCAAGTCAAACTCTTTGAGAAGTACAGCGAAATAGTCTTTCAAAATGACGTTATTTTGCACCACTTGCATCATATTGTTGCCATCCCACGGACATAAAAATGGAAGTTCCAAATGATTTTTTTTGTTGGCAACTATATGAAAATCATAATTATACGGCTTAAAAACTGGATAATCGTCCGGAAGTTTTTTGGTTTTCAAGTCCGCAATCTCATAATCGTATTTTTGAGTTTTGGTTTCGTATTTCAATTTGAGCCTGCCAGGAGCAATGCTTTCTGCGGTCATTTTATAATCTCCCGCGCTTACAGAAATCGGTGTCGATGTATTGCCATCATAAAACATCGACGGAGTTTGCTCAATGCGCAAAAAATCTCCTATATTCCTCCTCATCCTCGCCGCGTAAGGTATTGAAAACAAAGATAATGCCTCAATAATATTACTTTTGCCAACATTAGGCCGCCCGATAAAAAGGTTAAAAGTTTTACATCCCCGAATGGTTACATCATTCAAGGACTTAAAATTTTTAATCGTTATGTTGTCAATCCTTTCCATTTAATCAAAAATTTGCAACAAAGATAAATGATTTTGTGCTATAAAACAAAACTTTTTTCACAGCCTAAACATCTCATACTCACCGTCTGCCGCCGATTGGAGCATCTTTTCCAAATCGTCGGGCGATGTGTGCGTGATGAAAATCTGCCCAAATGTGGAGTCCCTCAAAACAATTTCCAAAATTGCGTTGACCCTCGCGGGGTCGAGTTTGTCAAAAATGTCGTCGAGGAGCAAGACCGGCTTTTTGCCGACGCGGTTGAGAAACGAAAATTGCGCAAGTTTCAGGGCGGTGAGGAATGTCTTTTGCTGCCCCTGCGAACCGCAATTTTTCAATGACAGGCCGCCCACCTCAAAAATCAAATCGTCCTTATGTACGCCGCAAGTGGTGTGTTGGAGGATTTGGTCGCGTTGAAGGCTGTTTTTCAGAAGGTTGGCTATGCTGTCGTCGTCGAGTTGCGATTGATACGTGAGCGTCGGGATTTCGCTGTCGGAGGACACCAACGAATAATATTTCTGAAATTCGGGCACAAAATCGGCGACAAATTTTTTGCGGTTTTCATACAAAATCTCGCCGTTCTGTATCAACTGACGATCCCACATTTCCAACAAAATCGGGTCGGCGACGCCGTTGCAGGTTTTGAGGAATTTGTTGCGCTGCATCAGGGCGCGATTGTAATTTTGCAACGCCGTGAGATGCCCCGCGTCAAACTGCGACAATGCCGAATCGAGGAATTTGCGGCGTTCCGCGCTGCCGTCAAAAATCAAGGTGATGTCTTGCGGACTTGATATCACGAGCGGCAAAAGTCCGATGTGAGCACTGATGCGCTCGTAGGCTTTGTCGTTGCGTTTCAGGGTTTTACCTTTGGTCTTATGAAACGACAACAATACAACTTCCTCCACGCCCTCCACGTCATAAACCCCTCGCAACGAAAAAAATTCTTCGCCCGTGGTGATATTCTGAACGTCGACGGCGTTGATGAAACTTTTGCTGAACGACAGGTAATACAGAGCGTCCAAGACGTTGGTCTTGCCAACGCCGTTGCTGCCCACAAAACAATTGATTTTGCTGCCGAATCTAAACTCGCGTTCGGTGTGGTTCTTGAAGTTGACTATGTTGAGTTTTTTGACAAACATTTTTTACATTAAAAATCGAGATCCAAATCCCTTTTCAAGACGTTGAGATTGTCGTTTTGTTGGCTAAGGTACTTGAACTTGTCGCTGTCGGTGTATGGAATCGCCGACGCCTGAGTGGTGTCTATCTTTGTAATGACCTCAATCTTGCCGTTGTGGAGTTGCTGTCTAATATAATTGACAAATCCTGTCTTCACCTCGTTGATTGCGTCGTTTTGGAGCGAGTTTTGGAGCGTCATTTCGAGGACGTAATTTTCCTTGATTTCCGGCACCGACGATGCAAAAATTGCGTGAAGCCTCGGCTTTTTGGTCTTGTAAATCTCCGCCAATTTAGCCCATAACTGTGCCACCTGTTCCTTTGTAAAATCCTGACATTCAGCAACTGTCTGCACAGATACCGTCGTCGATTCCTGAGCGCGTTTTTGCTCCTCTTGCTGCGCTACGTCATTTTTATGTTTGAGGTAATCTTTGATTGAAACGCTCGTCCTCACAGTTGACGACGCCTGCGCCGCTGGTTGTGCAACGTGCTGTTGAACAGGTTGTTGCAAAGGTTGCGTGGTGGGTTGGACAGTGGGTTGTACTGTCGGCTGTGCTGCCGGCTGTGCAATGGGTTGTGATGCAGGTTGGGCGGCAGTTGGTTGGGCGGCAGGCTGTGCAATTGGCTGTGCTGCAACAGGTTGGGCGGCTGTGGCTTGCGCCGTTATTTTGCCGCCAATGTTACACAATTGCATCAACATCAATTCCACCAAAAGCCTCTTGCTCTTGCTCTCGCGGTAATCGAGGTCGCAACGGTTGGTGATGTTAAGGGCTGTATAAAGAAACGGCAGGGAACATTCCTGAGCCTGTTTTTTGTAACGGTCGCGAATGTCGGCGCCAACTTCGAGGAGTTGCAATGTGGCGGCATCACGGCTCACCATTATGTCCCTGATGTGCTGCGAAAGTCCCGATACAAAGTGGTGCGCATCAAAACCTTTGTTCAAAATTTCGTTGAAGGCGAGTAAAGCATTATTGACATCACCCGCCCTGAAATAATCGATTAACTTAAAATAATATTCGTAATCGAGGACGTTGAGATTGTTGATAACATCCTGATACGTAAACTTTTTGCCCGAAAAACTTACAATTTGGTCGAAGAACGAAAGCGCGTCCCTCATGCCGCCGTCCGCCTTCTGCGCAATGACATTGAGACCGTTTGGGTCGGCGTCGATGCCCTCCTTCTGCGCAAGGTTTTGAAGGTGTTTCACAATGTCGTCCACCTTCATACGGTTGAAGTCAAATATCTGACAACGAGAGAGAATGGTGGGCAGAATCTTGTGTTTTTCGGTGGTTGCAAGGATAAATTTGGCGTGCGCGGGCGGCTCCTCCAATGTCTTCAAAAACGCATTGAACGCCGCCGCCGAGAGCATGTGGACCTCATCGACGATATACACGCTGTAACGCCCAATCTGCGGCGGAATGCGCACTTTGTCAATGAGTTGGCGGATGTCGTCAACAGAGTTGTTGGACGCGGCGTCGAGTTCGTGGATGTTGTAAGAACGGTTTTCATTGAAAGCGCGGCACGACTCGCACTCGTTGCAAGCCTCCATGTCCTCGGTGAGGTTGAGGCAGTTGATTGTCTTGGCAAAAATACGGCTACACGTAGTCTTGCCCACGCCACGCGGCCCGCAAAAGAGGTAAGCCTGCGCGAGTTGGTTGTTCTTGATGGCGTTTTTGAGGGTCGCCGTGATGCTCCCCTGCCCTACCACGGTGTCAAAAGTCACCGGGCGGTATTTACGAGCCGATACGATGAAGTTTTCCATATTGATGCCTTGAAAAAGTTTCCGCAAACATACGGATTTTTTGTGGCATTTCAAAAAAAAGTTTTATCTTTGCAAAAAACAATTTTACTATGTGGAAGCCAAAGGCAGACAAAATTATTTTTACCTTTGCGATCGAAACAAAACATTATATTATGGGCAAATTTTTGGACTATGGCAACTCGGATTTTGCGAGCGTAAGAAATACCGACTTCGTGGATAAGTCTGGGCTTATCAATGTGTTAAACAGCAAGATAGACAGCGAAAAACGTTTTATATGCATTTCGCGTCCACGGCGGTTTGGCAAGTCGGTGGCGGCAAAAATGCTGTATGCATACTATGACCGCTCCTGCGATTCGCATTGCCTTTTCGACGATTTGGAGATTGCAAAATTGCCCGATTACGAACAGCATCTCAACAAGTATCCCACCATATATTTGGATTGGAACAGGTTTTCTGATACCGACACCAAAAATGTTGTAAAGACCGCACAAAAGGCAGTCATAGAAGATCTTAGGACAAAATATCCGTTCATTAAAGCGGACGAAGACAAGTTGATGAACGCTTTGGTGGAAATCAACGAACAAACCGGCGACCGTTTTATTTTTATCATTGACGAATGGGATCGACTTGTCCGCGAGGTTGAAAAACCGGTGCAGGAAGAATACGTCAATTTGCTTCGTGCGATGTTCAAATCCAACGCCGCCAACAAAGTTTTCCTCTTGGTCTATATGACAGGAATACTGCCAATTATAAAAGTGGAGGCGCAGTCGGCGTTGAACAATTTTGACGAATTCAGCGTCATCCGCCCCGTCAAAACTGCCAAATACTACGGTTTTACGCCCGACGAGGTACGCACCATCTGCGAAAAGTACGGCTTGAATTTTGAACTGATGAAACACGCTTACGACGGCTACATCATCGGCAGCGAAAAGTCAATCTTCAACCCCTATTCGGTGATGCTTGCGGCGGAAGACGGCGAATACAACAGCCATTGGTCAAAGTCCGCATCCTACACAACGATAGAGCATTACATCTCGATAGACCACGACACCGTTCAACAAAAGATAATCCGTATGCTCAACGGCGA
>DGIK01000173.1 GCA_002393195.1 Bacteroidales bacterium UBA3824
GCTCACCGCAAGCACGCTTCTACAGCTGTAATCGCCGATTCGTTCCCCGAGGACAAGAAGATGTTTGGCTTCCTCATCAACAAGGAGCTCGACGCTATGGACAAGGTATTGAACGATGCCCGCAAGCCTTTCACCGCAATCATGGGCGGCGCAAAGGTTTCCGACAAAATTAACGTCATCACCAACCTCCTCGACCGTGTACAAAACCTCATCATCGGTGGCGGTATGACCTACACCTTTATTAAGGCTCTCGGCGGCAATATCGGCAATTCGCTCTGTGAGGAAGACAAGCTCGACCTCGCTAAGGAAATCCTCGACAAGGCCAAGGCTAAGGGTGTTAACGTGTTCCTGCCTGTGGACGCTGTCAATGCCGACAAGTTTGACAAGGACGCCAACACCAACGTTTCTGACGTTGACAAGACTCCCGACGGCTGGATGGGTCTCGACATCGCCGAGAAGTCCATCAAGAAGTTTGAGGACGTCATCGTCAATTCCAAGACTGTCATCTGGAATGGTCCTATGGGTGTATTTGAGTTTGAGAAGTTTGCAAAGGGTACATCCGCAATCGCTCAGGCTGTTGCCAAGGCTACTGCAAACGGCGCGTTCACTTTGATTGGCGGCGGCGACTCCGTAGCAGCCATCAACAAGAACGGCCTCGCCGACAAGGTTTCTTACGTATCCACCGGCGGCGGCGCAATGCTCGAATACATGGAAGGCAAGCAGCTCCCCGGCATCGTTGCCATCAGGGGCTAATTGAACTGCTAATTCACATTTTTAATAAAAAGAATCGCATTTTTATGCGGTTCTTTTTATTTTTTTTAGTATTTTTGAAGCGATTTGGTTTTTAATTTGTGGATAATTAATTACTATGAAACTAAAATCGGTACAGACAGGCGTGTTGTTAGCGGCGATTGTTGCAATCGTCCTGATGCTCTTGTGCCTCGGAGGATACTACTTCTACCAGTCGTCGGAGTTGAAGAAGCAGTCCGAAGCATCCAAGCAGGAGCGCGCTGTGCTTGTAAGAAGGCTGTTGAGCATCAGTACCGAAAAATATTTGCAGCCTATCAAAGACAATTCCGCCTGGGACGACCTCTATAATGCCGTCAAGAAGACCGATACAGCAACGATTGACGAGTGTGTCGGCTATATGCCCGAAACTTACGAGGCGGGTGGCGTGGCAGTGTTCGACATCAACGGCAACAAAATTTATGACAAATGCATCCAAGATTTTCCTTCCAATATCTATCCGTTTGAGGGCAAAGACTTGTTAGATTTTTTCTCTGTGCCCAATCGCACCACGTTTACTGTTAATATTGACGGACGCCTTTTCAATTATATTGGCGCGGGTATTGTGCCTACCGACGACGAATACACCCGCAAGGAAACTCCCGTCGGCTACATTCTGCTCGTCAGGGAGGTGCTGGAACTTGATATCAAGGTGCATTGCAAGGCACTTGGTGAAATAGATGCGGAGATGTTTCTCGCTGAGGATGAGAAGAATGACTACATCAAGACCCTTGTCAAGATGGATTATGTAGAGAGTACTATGCGCGATTACCGCAACGAGGTGTCGGCGTATTTGTGCTTCTCGTATCCCGACCCGGCGGCGGGGCAGATTAGCCAGTTTGCCAGGGTGTTCAATTTTATTTGCGTGGAGATGCTGCTGATATTGGTGCTTATGTTGTTGTTTGTCAATAGAAAAATCACGCGCCCTCTGCGCAAAATCAACAAGGCGTTTGAGCAGGATCAGATTGCGCCCGTGTCGTCGCTCACCAAGATGTCCAACGAGTTTGGGCAGATTTCGAGGATGATGTACGACTTCTTTGAGCAAAAGGAGGAAATCATCGCCCAAAACGACGCATTGAAGGTGCAGAAGGAAGAGATTGAGATGCAAAACGATTTTATGACGGAACTCAACGATTCGCTTACCAAGACCAATCAGCATTTGACCGATTCCATCACATACGCACGTCGTCTCCAACAGTCGATGCTCCATGCACACGCGCCCAAAGAGGGATGGTTTTCGGAGAGTTTTGCCATCTACCGTCCCAAGAACATCGTGGGCGGCGATTTTTATGTTTGTCAGACCATTGGCGCATACCACATTGCAATAGATGGCGACTGCACTGGCCACGGCGTGCCTGGCGCGATATTGGCAAGTATGGGTATTTCGTTCATATATCAGATTATCGATTCGCCGGACTTCGATTTTATGCCCGATACATTGCTCAACCGTCTGCGTTCTAAGGTGATAGATGCTTTCGGTACCGACGAAGAAGGGCGGCAGGTGAGCGACGGCATGGATGTAGGCGTTGTGATTTACAACAAGGAAACATCCGAGGCGTACTTTGCTGGTGCTGGACGTCCGGCGGTGATTGTTCACGATGGCGCGATACAGTCGGTGAAGGGCGACCACATGCCTATCGGACGCTACGTAAAGACCAATGATTTCACCCGCCACAAGCTCGATTTGCAGGCTGGCGACATCGTGTATATATATTCCGACGGTTGCACCGACCAGGTGGGCGGACCTCAGATGCGCAAAATCACCGCCACAAAATTCAAAGATTATCTCCTCGAAATCTCCGCCCTCGACTTCCCCGCCCAAAAGGAAAAGATTGAGAATTACATCAAAACGTGGCGCGGCGACATTCCGCAGACCGACGACATTTCGCTGTTGGCGTTCAGGGTGTGAGTGTAATATCTTCTTTTGCAACCAAGTTGCACGTCATTCTCAATAATTTTGTTCCCGAAAAGAATAACCAATTAAAACACAATTGCTATGTTTTGGAACAGAATTTCGGGAATCTATGATTTTGTGGAGAATACCTTCAATGGCAAGGTCAACAGGGACATTGCGGAGTATGTTGCCAATCAGATTGATGCAAATGACAATGTGCTTGAATGTGCGTGTGGCACGGGGATGTTTAGTCTGCCGATTGCCAAACGTTGCAAACGCCTCACCGCCACAGACTTTGCCGACAAGATGCTTCGTCAGGCTCGTAAAAAGTGCAAGGATTTGCCCAACGTCATTTTTGAGTTGGCGGATATTACAAGTCTCAATTATGAAGATGAAACATTTGACAAGGTGGTGGCTGCCAATGTAATCCACCTTTTGGACAATCCGACGGCGGCGATGTCGGAATTGATGCGCGTATGCAAGAAGGGCGGCATTGTTATAATCCCAACTTACATCAATGAAAGTACGAAGTCGGCGAGCGCGGCTGCAAAATTCTTCAATATTCTCGGCGCAAATTTCAAGCACGAATTTTCCGCCGCGACATATCAAGAGTTTTTCAAGGAGATGGGGTATGATGTCAATGAATATTACACCGCGCAGGGCAGGATGCCGTGCTGCGCGGCGGTCATCAGGAAATGAGACTTTTTATCCCTAACTCGTTTTTAAAAGCCGTTAGGGATGAGTAATCAATTTGCCATGCTTGTCGAAACTCATTGCGGTTTTCAGTGGGTCCAATTTGGGGAGATAATTTGGGTCTAATGTTACTTGGTTGAAAATGGATTTGATGCGTTCCTTATCGAGCCTATTGAAATCGCTCTCCACGGCGCAGGGAATGATGCCCGCCATGTCTGCGAAGCCGGGGCTGATGGTAAAATGATTGTCGCCCGTCGCAAAATACTCGTCGGGGCGGTGCTTGGTGCGCGGGAATATCACTATTTTGTACATACCGTCCTCCACGGCTACTCCCACGTTAGCCTCGGGCGACTCGGTGCCAAGTTCATATTTGAGATGTCCCAATATTTTGGCAAGGTATGTGGTAGCATTTTTGCGGCTGTCGATGTGTATCATGTAAAAAAAACGTGTGCCGTCGTACACCATCCAAAATCCGTTGTCGTCGTAGTTGGTGAGGCTGAATACTTTGCCGCCGTTTTTGAAAGTCTCCCATTGCTGGTAAATGGGCAGTTCCGTGGTTTCGCACGCCTGGAAGTGGCGGTGAAACGGTGCCGACGCACCGCTGTTTCTCGAATTGTAGAACACAGTGAACCCTGGCAAATCTTCCGCCATCTGCACCATCTTGGATTCTTCGCCGATGATTTCTTGCGGCACGTGGCTCTTGTCAACGATTGTGAAATGTTTCTTGAAAATAGGGTAGGGGTTGACGAGGATGTTGTATTGCTCGTCGTATTCCAACGCTATCTGCCCCGGGAATCTGTGCGCCTCGCATAGGAAACAGTTGTCGGGTGTTACCTTCTTCTTGGTGTCGGCGGTCGCAGAACCGATGCGGCACGGATTGTACTGCAACACGTAATGGAACTTGCCAAAATCAATGGTGCGCGTCCTTACGTTTTCCAAATCCGTGAACACTTTCCTATAATGTTCGCTCACTGCAAACTGCCTCTGCAACAAGCCTTCAACGTCGTATTTCATAATCATCAGTATTTTACGTTAATTGTTGCCACCTTGCGGTGGCTTTTTTCTTTTAACCGAAAATTACCGTCAATTTATACGTCAATTTTCGTCAATTTATTTTTTTATGGAGTCGCTACGCGAGAAATTATACAAATCTTTACAAATTCAACAGATATCTTTTTGAAAGATTTGTATTGATTTGTAAAATTTCTGTCCGAAGGACATTCCCAAAACATATTTTTCAGTTAAAATAGAAAAATCCCGATAATTGACGATTAAATTCTCGGTAATTTCCGTTTCAAAAACCACGCCGCCACAAGGCGGCTTTTCTCTCCAAAAATGTAAAGAATAAAAAAGAATGAAAAGAATAACTAATAGCAAAACATTCTTTTAATTCTTTACCATTCTTTTAATTTTTGTTTATAAAAACAGACCGCCGAAAGGCGGTCAAATTTCTGTTTAATAAGCGATTACGCCGCTGCCAAATAGTTCGTCGCCGTCGTACCAGGCGGCAAATTGTCCGGGGGTGATGCTTTTTTGAGGTTCGTCAAAGAGTATGTACAAGCCCTCCGGCTCTCGGATGAGGCAGGCGTCTTGCAATGGTTGACGGTAACGGATGCGCACCTTGCAACGTCGCCTTTCGCCGGGCTGCAACGCGAGGTCGGGGCGGGTGTTGTGGATTTCGTTTTCGTTAACGAACAACGCCTTGCGGAACAATCCCGGATGCTCATCGCCCATACCTATATAAATAGTGTTGGTATCAATGTCGGTGGCGAGTACGTAAATCGGTTTTTCGTGTCCGCCAACATTGAGACCCTTCCTTTGACCAATTGTATAATATTGTGCGCCAATGTGTTTGCCGATGATGAAGCCGTCGGCCTCTGTATAAACGTATGGCTTGCTGAGGGCGTGGTAATCCTCTGGGTCGTCGTGGCGGCGGCGGTAGATGTAGGCGTCGTCGGTTACTTCCACGATGTTGCCTTCCTTGGATTTGAGTTTTTGTTGGAGAAATACTGGCAAATCCACCTTGCCCACAAAACAAATTCCCTGAGAGTCCTTGCGCTTGGCACACGCCAAATTTTGTTCGGCGGCTATGCGGCGCACTTCGGGTTTTATGATGTCGCCGACGGGAAACAGCACGTTCTTCAATTGCGCCTGGCTCATCTGACAGAGGAAGTAACTTTGGTCTTTGTTGGGATCGCTGCCAGCAAGGAGACGCGAATATGTCTTGCCGTCGCGCCCTACTACCTCGTCGCGCCTGCAATAATGACCCGTCGCCACGTAATCCGCGCCGAGTTCTTTGGCGTAACGGCTGAATATTTCAAATTTAATTTCACGGTTGCACAATACGTCGGGGTTTGGAGTGCGGCCCTTGGCGTATTCGTCGAACATATAATCAACGACGTGGCTCATATATCGCTCGCTCGAATCCACGATGTGAAGCGGTATGTCCAACTGTCGCGCCACCATCTTGGCGACCATCTGATCTTCCTCCCAAGCGCACTCGCCGGAGAGCGTCACGGACGAGTTTTTCCAATTGATCATAAACAATGCGTGCACGTCGTATCCCTGTTGTTTCAAGAGGTACGCGCCCACGGCACTGTCAACGCCGCCCGAAAGCCCTATGACTACTTTTTTGTTCATGGTTTCAATACAAATTTGAATGGCGATTCTTCCTCCGGCACTACGTCGTACAAGTCAACCTGCATTGCAAATTCGAGGTCTTTCCTGTAATGCTCGTGTGTTTCGCAAAACGGTCTTGTCTTGGGCGAGTGATTGAGGATGAATGTCTTGATGTCGTCTTTGGCGCATTGGTACAGCGTCCGCGCCAACGCCACCGAATCGTTGTTGTAAACAAATTGTCCGGTTGCCAACAGCCTGTCAGCCACCATTCCCGCAAACACAAAATCATCTGTGCTCAACCTGTTTTGAGTGCCGGAGCATACGAGTTGTATGTCGTTGCCTCCCTGCAAAAGTCTGTCAATCAACGCGCTGACGTTGAGAAAACATCCGGCGTATATTGCGTCATACTCCTCAATCAACGACCGCATATATGTACCATTGGTGGTAACAAATGCCAACTTTCTGCCGCCGATGTTTTCGCGGGTCATCGATACTGGCGAGTTGTTGTAGAGGAAGCCATCGAGTACAATTCCGTTTTTTTCACCTGCCACAATGTAGCCTTCGTCGCGTTTTGCAAGGGCTTTTTCGGGGGCGGCGAATGTCTCCGCCCACAATGCGCCGTTGGCAAGTGCCGTGGTGAGCGTTGATGTAAACCTCAATACGTCTATCAACACCACTGTGCCGCCTTTGGCGTGGTACTGATAGAGCGGCGGGGCGGGTACTATGTCAATGTTTCTTGTCACGACGGATGATTTCACAGAGTTCCACTTCGTATATTAAGTTGGCGTATTGGATGCTGTCGGTGCTTATTTTTGACGCTCCGTAGGCGTATGACGACGGTATGTAAAACCTCGATTTGCCGCCTTCCTTCATTGTCGTGAGTCCGATTTGGAGACCGTAGATCGGTGTTTCGCCGTTGGCTGTGCCGCCGAGCATTACTGGCAGGAAATATATCGTTGCCTTGTTGCCCTCGTTTTTGGCGAAGATGTTGGTGGGGTTTTCTGTTGTTGACGCCTGGTATTTGATGGCAACTGTGTCGCCAAGTGCGCATTGTTCGCCCGTGCCCTCGGTGATTGTTTGGTAAAACACGTTGCTTAATTCCGTGGCGTTGATTCCGTTGGCGGCGAGGTAACTCTTGATTGCGTCGGTGTCTTCTTCGAGTTGCGTCTTGGTCTTTTTGCACGACGATAATGTAATCGCCAATGCTGCAATTATCAATATTAATGTGTTGAGTTTCATTTTTTGTATGTTAGTTTTGACGTGGCAAAGGTAACAAAAAATTGCGTTGCTGCCAAAACAATTTTATAACCTTGATTTGCAGAGAATAATGCTGGTAGTGTTGCAGGGGAATTTTTATTAACCTTTTTTAACGAAAATTTCCAGCAAAAATATTTGCACAATCCAAAAACGCATCTTAATTTTGCGGTGTACTAATACATTAATACACTATGATACTAATCGACAACATAAAATTCAGTTATGGCAAGCACGAAGTGTTTGACAATCTGAGCCTTCAATTTTGTGAAGGTACAATCTACGGTCTTCTCGGTCTCAATGGCGCGGGAAAATCGACGCTACTTTATCTGATGTGCGGACTATTGTTTCCGCAGGGCGGCAAAATCGAGTTCAATGGTATGGACGTTACCAAGCGCAATCCCAACGCCCTTGCCGACATGTTTCTTGTGCCGGAAGAGTTTGAATTGCCGAGGGTTACATTTGAAAAATATGTGAAACTCAACGCGCCGTTCTATCCTAAATTCAGCCGTGAAACTTTGGACAAGTGCCTCAGCGGTTTCAATATGGACATCAACATCCGCCTCGACAAACTCTCGATGGGTCAGAAGAAAAAGGCGTTCATGTGTTTTGCCCTCGCCGCCAATACGTCGCTCCTCATTATGGACGAACCCACCAACGGCCTCGACATCCCGTCCAAAAGTCAATTCCGCCAAGTGGTTTCGTCTTGCATGGACGACCACCGCACCATCATCATCTCCACCCACCAGGTAGCCGACGTGCAGAATCTCATCGACCACATCACGATTATCGACGGCAAGAAGTGCGTGTTTGACCAATCGGTGATCGACATCGAGAAAAATCTCATTTTCTCCGCATCAACCTCCGAAAACGCCATCTATTCGCAGGACAATTTTGGCGGCAAACTCTCTGTAATCAAGCGTCTTGACGACGATTCTGAGACGCCTCTGAATATCGAACTCCTTTTCAACGCTGTCTTGGCGGAGCGAGAAAAAATCTCTGATGTCTTCAAAAAATAAATGGTTTGGAAAAGAAGCCGCTGCAAGCGGGAAATCTTACAAATCCTCACAAATCAAACAATATTTTTCAGAAATAATTATGAACAAAACATTCAACATAAAACGATTTTGGACGTATCTCAGACGCGATTTTGTCCTCAATGCCAAACAGATTGCTGCGCCGTTGGCTGCAATCCTTTTTATGATGGCGATGTATCTGTGGTGCCATTATCAACATTATCCGTCGAGGTCAGGTTTCTTGGGATTTTTGATGTCGGTAGGTGCGGTTTTGGTGCTGATAATGACGTCGAGGATTACCAACACGTTCCAATCCAAGACTTCTTGCACCGATTTGCTCGTCGCTCCCGCCTCAATGCTCGAAAAATATGTCGTCAAAATAATCCGTCATTTTGTGTTGCCGATGATTTTTTTGGCTGTGTCGGTCAAAATATGTTTTCATTACGAAGACAGCAACAATCTGAATGAAAGTTATGTTCCGTTGTTGGGCTTGATGGTGTTTTTGGGAGGCATCTTCTTGTTTTGGGGCGCGATGTTCAGAAGGTTTGCGGCTGTGGTTGCCGTTGCGGTCATTGCGGCTATTGTGGTGCTTGTCAGATATTTGGTTGTAATAATGCAAGATAAAGATTTGATGTGGCTCGACCCGATAAGGGTTTTCATTCAACGCAATGTCACAACCGTCGAGAGTCTCTATTGGCTGTGGGTCATTTTTGCTATCGTATTTTTCGTACTCAGTGCTGTGTCTGCCTATTTCATTTATAGGCGCAAACAATTGAATGTCAAACTCTTTAATTGGTAGCCAATTATGGAAAGATTCAGTTTCAAAAGGTTTTGGAATGTGTTCCATTGCGAATACTCCAAATTGCGACCGGTATTTGTCGGCATACTTGTAGCGACGATTGCAGTGATGCTCATCTGTTCGTCGTTGTTGATGTTCCCGAATTGGATTGGAAGGTCTTTTACGTCTTTTGTCTTTTATATGTTGGCGGGTGTTGACTTGTTTATGTATGTCGGAGTGTTGGTAACGAGTGCGATGTTTGCAGCTACCGGCTACAACAAGACTTTGATTCCCGAATTGCTGCAACCCGCCTCCAATGCCGAAAAGTTTTGGGCAAAGTTTGTGGTGTGTTGGGTGATTCCCACGCTGTTTGCTTTTGCGATTATTTGGCTTGCCCCTCAATACTTCGAGCATTTTGAAACGCAAGATGATAATGGCGAAATAATTCGTATGGCAAGGGTTAATGGCAAGATGCTCTTGAAAGAATCCGAGATGCCGTCTCGTTGGGAGATGTATCGCCTCCATTTCTGCCTGTACCTCTGTATGTCTGGATTGATGATGCTCATTAGTTCGATATACTATCAATATGCCGACCCAAGTAAATTCGGTGTGTTTGTCGGTGTGGCGACGTTTGTGGTGCTGATGCTCAAAAATTTTGTCGATGTAGATTATTTTTGCTCAGGTAGTTTCTACGACTGCATCACCGCCGAAAGTTGCCGCGTGACAATCTTCCAACTCGTTTTCGGATTCTCTATTGTAGCCATCTGTACTGCAATCGCTTACCGAAGGTTCTGTCGTCTAACCCTCAAATCGTAATTAATTATGGATTTCAAAGAAAGCAAACCGATATATATGCAAATTGTCGATAGGATTTGCGGCGAAATCATCACGGGTGTTTTCAAGGAGGAGGAGCGTATTCCGTCTGTTCGCGAATATGCCGCCTATCTCGAAGTCAACGCCAATACCGTGGTGCGCTCCTACGACTTTTTGCAAAACAAGGACATCATCTTCAACAAGCGCGGAATCGGATATTTTGTGTCGCAGGGCGCGGCAGACAAAATCCTCATTATGCGCCGCGAATTGTTTATGAAGGAGCAACTCAACGATTTCTTCAACGAAATCGATATGCTCAAAATTTCGATTGACGAAATTGTAGAACTTTATAAAAACAGAAATCAACAATGAAAAAATTATCAATTTTGGTTGCATTGGTTGCGCTGATTGCCGCCTGCAACCCCTACGGCAGTGAGATTCCGACGCGTCTTGTCGGCAATTACCACGACATCAATACCAAAGAATGGGTGCTCGGTCTCTATGAGGAGTTCGCCATCTATCATAACGATTTTTGGAACTACGAATCGGTCTCCGACAACCAAATTGCACTTTCCAAAAAGTCGGGCGAAAAAATTACGCTCAATCTCAAAAGTTTTGATGAGTGGGGTGAAGGAGAAAGTAAAGTTTTCTCTATGTTTGTCAATGGCAGGCAGGTAAGTAGGTATTACAATGAAAGTGCAATGAAAATGTCATTGATGCAAGAATGGACGATAGGCAGGGGGGCCTGGGATTCTACTACATTCAAGAAACACGAATACCGCATTGACACCGCTGTTGTGCGCCTCTACTTGCGTAATACAGCGCACGGCGCATCGGCTTTGGCAAGGCGTGAACTCAACAGACCTAACGATATGCAGGTGTTCAACTACTTGGAATCCAAGAATGTAACAGCACTTCCGCTCGATTCCACCGACCATTACGGCTATTGTTATGAATTTAAGATTCCCGTAACGGGCGTGTCGGAACTTCCATTGCGAGACCTTTTCGGAACTGATGATATGGGTTGGAACTCCTTTGCCGGTCAAATCTTAAACTACATTGTAGAGCCGGGCGACACGCTGATGTTTTACGCTTATGAAGACAACCTCGCTCTTTCTGCCACAGATGCTTATGGTTTCAAAAATTGCTCTGGTGGCAGTTGGGTTTACAATTCCGAGAGGACATTCATAGAAAGACCGGAACCGACGGCTTTCACAACGGAAGATTTGAAAAATGGACGTCGGTATTCAAGGAAATATATGGATCTTAACACAATCAAAAGACGTTATCTTGATTTGTCGTCCATTGATCCAAAATCCGACAAGTTGAAATCTGTTTTCCCGATTAATGAGGACGAGATTTTCTCCACTGTGACGGCGTACAATTTTGTAATCAATTACATAAAGCAAAACGCCGACTCGTTGCCATCTTCGCCTGAAAATTTGGCGCAGCATCCCGATTGGATTGTCGCAGAAAATAGCAATGGCGACGGCGCAATTCTTCTCGACACCGATTATATCAAGTCGTTGGGATTGAGCGATGATTTTGTAGAATTTTATCGTTTGATGCACGCGGTACAGTTTTACGACGACTTTTCGCCAATAACTCCTTTGTCAGATTTGGAGAAACAGAATATTTTGCAAAATATCAAACGTGCTGATTATAAGGCATATTTTGAGGATAAAATGAAAAAATAACACACAAATACACTACAAAAATGAAAAGACTACTGACAATTATCTTCTTGCTCTTTGCGCTCACTGTTTCGGCGCAGCGAGTAATTGAAAACCCCACTTTCGGGGCAAAGGGAATTGGCGGACTGAGCCTTGGCATCGAAAAGGTGGTCCTCCAAAACGATGTTACCAAACTCTATATGGTGTATTACCACGGAGGAGGGTTCAATATCAACGGAACAAGCCGACTCGTTGCTGGCGGCAAGGAGTACAAGGTGCAATCGGCTGAGGGCATCGAACTCAATGGCCCATTCATTCAGAAACCCCAAGGCGAAGAGTCGAGGTTTGTCCTCTACTTCCCGCCATTGGACAAGGCCGTTGACCGCTTCGACTTCATTGAGGACTATTGCGATCAATGTTTCAAGATGTTTGACATTGCCATCACCGACCAAGCCGCCGAGGAAATCAGCCGCAGAATCACCGTGCCCGATGCCGTCAAAAATTACGCCGCCAATATCAAGGACGATGGCAAAAGTCTTGAAAAACAAGAATTTTCGATGATACCGGCTGTTCTCAAAGGCAAGGTTTATGGCTTTGACGCAAGGGTTTTTGGTTCGCAGTTGAATCCCGAAATGTCGGTGCATATCGACAATCCTTTTTCTGGCGAACAGGAAAACTACACCGCAAAACTTGGCAGCGACGGTTCGTATGAAATCCAAGTGCCGATGACTGCCAAACATCAGGTAGTTTTTGTTTCGCTGCGTCCCATAATCAGCAATTCGGTACTTCTTTCCGCTGGCAAGACAGTTGTTTTGGATTATGATTTCAAGCAAGTATATAAGCCGTGGGAACTCGCTGACAGAAGGCTCACTCCGTATTTTTCGGGCGAGAATGTGGATGTCAATTATGCCCTCGACCAAAATTTTGGACGTGCTTTCTATCGTCAGTACATCAACGGCAGCGTAGAAATTATGCAAAAAATAGCCAAATTCTCTATGTCGGAGTACAAGCAATATGTCCTGAATGCCTACAATGAATTTTGCAAACAGGTGGATGCTGCGTCGGTCACCAAACGTGCCAAGGAATTATTGAAAATTAATATGCGTTGCGAGTGTGCCTACCTTCTGTCGATGGGAGCGCATTTTATCGAGGATAGTTACCGTCAAGCCAACGGCAAAAAATACAACGACCCCATTCCCGACTTCAAGCGTCCCGTCGCCGACGATGATTATTGGAATTATCCTCAACTCCTTAATCTTGACGACATTATGATGTTTTATGCCGACAGGTACGATTACAACATTTACGGATGGAATATGAATGTGGAGAATCACATTTATGAAATTAAATACTATGACGAGGTAATTGGCTACCTTGCGCAGTTGTACAAAGATTTGGCTACTACCGATGATGACAAACAGATTGCGGCGTCGGTGGCGCAGAAACTTTTGGACAAGGACGATTCGCGTACTTTTGAAGAAAAAGACTATCAGCGCAGGTACAACGATGCCGTTACCGAAAAGATGAATGCCAAAATGAAATCCTTAGCGGCTGCCAAAGAGCAATTTATAAACAAAATCCTTGGCAACGGCAATAGTTATATCAAGGATTTCATCAAATTGCAGGGAATATGCAGGGAACATTTTGCCGCACATTCCATTGTGCCAGATTCTTCGATTAAGGAAGTTGAAAAAATGCGTTTCCCGTTTTATGCCAATTACATCCGTAACCGCAACGCCGCAAACCTCGCGCGTATCGAGGTGGAAAAACAGCGCGGCGGATATTTTGAGCACAAGGCTGGCGACAACGAAGGCGACGCGCTGTTGGTGGATTTGATAAAGGATTTCAAGGGCAAGGTGGTTTTCATTGATTTTTGGAACACTTGGTGCGCTCCGTGCCGCTCGGCGATAGAACAGATGAAGCCAATGAAGGAGTATTTTGAAGGCAAAGATGTTGAATTCCTTTTCCTTGCCGACGACAGTTCGCCCCTCGATGCCTACAACGGTATGATACCCGCGATGAAAGGTCATCATTACCGCCTCACGGGTTCTCAAATGAGTTCCCTGAAAAAGAAATGGGATTTCACCGGCATCCCCTCGTATGTCATCATTGGCAAAGACGGCGTGGTAAAGGATTTTCACACCAGCTTCCAAGGGGTCGAATATTACAAGACAAAAATTGATGAAGAATTGAGGAAGTGATTAATACATAGTTGATCAAACAAGATTCGCCGAAAAATTGTCATTGAAAAGACCAACAGCAATGGAAAGAATACGGCGTACTGGTTGAAAACCAATACGCCGCTCATTTTACAGTAGCATTTATGAACTATATTTCGTGAATTGGTACTTCTCGCGGAGTTCCTGTTGTTTTTCGGCGGGCAACGACGTGAAATACGCCTTCCAACCCGGACAGAAGTTGATGTGCCAACGCCAAAAACGTCCCACCAACGATGTGGGTTTTTGGTCGTATTTGGCACGTAGTTTACAATTTGCGCATTGATTAGCCATAATTATTTTTTCAACGTGTTAATAATAGAATCGAGTTCTTTTGCAAGATTTTGATAATCATCCAATTGCAGCGGACAGGCGGCAAGTCGTCCGAGCATCGCTGGCGGAATCAGTTGATAGGCTCGCTCTTCCATCTCCTTGCCGCTAAGTGTAAGACTTACAATCTGTTGACGCTTGTCCTTATCGCCCTGTTTGCGGGAGATGAGACCTTGTTTTTCCATACGCTGAATGAGCGGCGTTACGGTGTTGGTTTCCAAAATCAGACGGTGAGCAATGTCGTTGACAGGTTGGTTGTCCTTCTCCCAAAGCACCATCAAAACCAAATATTGCGGATACGTGATGCCCAATTCCGAAAGCATCGGCGTGTAAGCCTGAGTAATCAGGCGCGACGCCGAATACAGCCGGAAACAAATCTGATTATCAAGTTTTAGTTCGTCGTGCATAATTACGCCAACATTGATTCAACATCATTTTCAAAATCCTTAGGCTCGGTGGTGGGAGCATAACGCTTGATGGTTTCACCGTCCTTGGAAATCAAGAACTTGGTGAAATTCCATTTGATGTCGCTGTCTTTCTCCACGCTCTTGCTGATGGTTTTGAAGAGAGTTTTGGCGGCCTTGGCTTTCAAACCCTTGTACTCCTCGGTGGGAGCCTGCGATTTGAGATACTCAAAAATCGGGTCGGCATTTGCACCGTTGACATCGATTTTTTTCATAATTTGGAATGTTACGCCATAGTTCAATTGGCAGAAACCCTCAATCTCGCTGTCGCTGCCCGGGTCTTGCTCGGCAAACTGATTGCACGGAAAACCAATCACAACCAATCCCTTGTCCTTGAATTTTTGGTTCAGTTCTTCCAAACCTGCAAACTGCGGAGTGAAACCGCACTTGCTCGCCGTGTTGACAATCAACAACACCTTACCCTCAAACTCCTTGAAATCGAGTTCTTTACCTCTGCTCGTGAGAGCCTTAAAATCGTAAATCTTTGCCATATCTTTTATCTTAAAATTATTTATATCGTTTACGACACAAAATTAGAAAATAAAATTTATATCGCAAGCGATAATTTTAGATTTTAAGATTAATTAACTTTGTGTCGTCATAATGGTGATTATTTTAGTACACAATCCTCTCTATCACACATTCGTGGTCGTGAGTGTCGGGGTGATATTTGATTCCCACCAACACCATATTGCCGCTGTAATTGCGAAGAACCTGTTTGTAATTTTTCTTTTTGATTTGATCTATTGCGCCCTGAGCCGTAGAAGTGCTACTTTTGAGTTCGATTATTAAAGCGGGGTCTTTCGGATTGACGGGAATGAAAGCCAAATCTGCATAGCCGTCGCCACTTGGAAGTTCCTTGATGACTGTATAATAGTCGTTGGCGCGGAAAAAAGCCAAGCCTATCGCCGATTGAAACGTGGCTTCGTTGTTGTAAGTCAGTGGGTTGGTCTGACGGCTGTGAGCCTCCTTCAATACGGCTGCAACATATTCTGCGTTGCCCTTAATAGTTTCTTCGAGGAGTTTCTCGCTGTCGTGAATCATTTTCAGTGTTTGAGCATAGTTTTTGTTGCCCTCGATAGCCAAAACCCACTGTTCACGTACCTCAAAATTTGGGATGTAACACTCTTTGGTGTCCTTGTCGTATGTAAGGTAGCCCAAATGAATGAGATATGTAAAAACGTCGTCCTTGTTTTTGAAACATTTTTTGGAATTGAGGAAACTCAAAACATTCACCTTAACTCTGCCGCCGCCGAGCATAGTCTTAACGTCTTTGCGGATTCCATCAAAATCATATTCAATGTAATCTTTGATGTTTTCGTAACTGCCCGTGTTTGACCAATGGTTAGCAAATTCATTATCCATCATAGCCTCCACCACAGCCTTTGGGTTGCAGACACTTACATCTTTGTTGAGCCGATAGCCATCGTACCAACGCAGACATTCGTTGTAATCCATCGAATACTTTTGGCACAAATCTTTTACCTCGTCTTTTGTAAAACCCGTAAATTCGGCAAACATTTTAGGATTGACAACTGTAATCTCTATAAACTCATTGAGTTTGCTCTCCACCTTGTCGCGCACAATAGGCAGAATACCTGTAAGATATGCCATAGCGATAGCAGGTTTGAGCGTGCTGTTTTTGAAAAGTCCGTTCAAAAATTCCAAATACGGCAAGAAAACCTCGTCGCTTTCTTCCTCGCGGATAAGGACATCGTATTCGTCCATAATGATTACGAATTGTTCGCCGGTTTTGGAAAAAATTTTCAACATTGCGTCAGCGAGCGAATCTTTCAGCGACAACTTGACGGCAGGAAAAATTTCTTTCAATTCTTCTACAACTGTGCGGTTAATTTTCTTAACCAAATTGATTTTCTTATCAATATTGCGGTACATTCCGTTGATATCCAACTTGATAACATTGTATTTACCATAATGTAGAGAGAAACTCTCGTCCTGATAGATTTTGAGTTTTTCAAACAGTGGCAGCGAATCCGTATTTTTGCCGTAATACGAACTAATCAGGTGGCTCGCCATACTCTTGCCAAAACGACGCGGACGAGATACGCAGAGAAATTTGTTCTCAGTCCTTATAAATTTATTCAATTCTCTAATTATCAAAGATTTATCAACATAAATCTCTGACTGCATTGCCTCTTTCAAGAGTATGCTATTTGGATTCAAGTAAATGCCCATAATCGCTGAATGTTTTTGGTTGCAAGGGCAAAGATAAAAAAAACTTTGCCAACTTCAAAATCTTTCTTTAACTTTGCGCTGCCCTTGGGTTAGGGCAAGAGTGAAATTATGTTTGCGCATTGTTGTACCCTATCCCGCTCGCACTCAGGGTCTTCATCAATAGATTCTTGTCGTCGGTGATGATGAGGAGGTGGTCGCCGTCAAAGAGTTCAGTCCGGCCTTTGGGCACAAAATAACGCCCGCCGCGCTTTACCATTATTACGAGTGTGTTTTCGGGAAGAGGAAGGTCTTTGATGAAATGTCCGCGCTCGTCGAGGTCGTCCTGAGTGATTTTGATTTCGGTGGTTACGGACTTGATGTCGTCAGAAAATTCCAAATCAAAATTCTTGGGCTGCGACAGTTCGTCGCTTTCCTCGATGAGATTCAGTTTTTTTGCCATTAATGTCAGCGACGTGCCCTGCACCAACAGCGAAATCAATGTGCACATAAACACGATGTTGAACTCCCTTGCAGCGTCGGGCGTGCCGGCTGTGAGGAGCATTATGGCAAAGATAATCGGAGCCGCGCCCTTCAATCCCACCCACGATATAAACAGTTTTTCCTTGAAACTCCTCTTGAACGGGGCAAGGCACAAGAAAACACTCGCAGGACGGGCTATCAATATCATCACCACCGAGATTACGATGCCCGGCACGATGGTTGGCAAAAGTTCTTTTGGCGACACCAAAAGTCCCAACGTCAAGAACATAATAAGCTGGCAGAGCCACGTAAGACCGTCCAAAAAATTGATTGTGGCGCGCTTGTGCACAAAGGTGGAATTGCCGATGACAAGTCCGCCGATATACACCGCCAAATAACTGTTGCCGCCCACAAAATACGACACCGAAAATATAAACAGACAGCCCGCCAATACCGCAATAGGATAGAGCGAGGCATTGTCGATGTTGAGTTTGTTGAGAGCGATTACGAACAATTTTGCCACGAGGAAGCCCGACAATCCGCCCATCGCAAGTTTCATCACCACGTCAAGCACCACCGACGCATAATCTACTGAATCTCCCTGTTTTACGATTCCTATTAGCGTAACGGTCATAATGTATGCCACGGGGTCGTTGCTGCCGCTTTCGGATTCGAGGAGCGGGCGGAGACGGTTTTTGAGGTTGAGGTTTTGGGAGCGCAGAATCGAAAATACCGACGCAGAATCCGTTGAAGCCATCGTTGACGCCAACAGCAAGCACGACGCAATGCCTATCGTACTCCCCAGCATCAAGCCAAAAACGCCTTTTATCACAAAGCCGGTGATTATGGCTGTGAGCGCAACCCCGAATGTCGCCAAAATGACGCCCTCGGTAAGCACCGGACGGATGTCGGAAAATTTGGTGTCCATGCCGCCTGAAAACAATATCACGCACAGAGCCACCGTGCCGATAGTGGAGGCGGTTTCAAAGTTGTCGAACATGATGAGCCTAAGTCCGCCGTCGCCAAACGCCATTCCCGTAAAGAGGAACATCAGCAAAATCGGCACTCCAAACTTGTAGCCCACCTTGCAAGCCCAAATGCTCGCAAACGCCAATATAGCCGTTACTAAAAAGAATCCTTCCATATATGTTTATTTTTCTTTTGTTTTAATGATTGCTGAAAGTGCCATCGAAAGTCCTAACACAGAGAATATTACGATAAGACTTACGGGCGTTGGGATTTCGATGTGCGGTACGGCGATTTCACAGCCAAAATGTTGGAAAACTGCGTTGACGTAACCGTCCATTTCGAGCAACATTTTGATTCCAATAAAAATCAGAATCACACCCAAGCCATATTTTAGATATTTGAAATATTGCGAGACAGCCGCCAATGCAAAGTACAGAGCCCTAAGTCCGAGAATAGCGAAAATATTGCTTGTAAGCACAATAAAAGGGTCGCGGCTTACCGAAAACACAGCGGGAATGCTGTCAACAGCAAACGCAACGTCGGTGGTTTCGATTACGATGAGAGTTATGAAAAGCGGAGTTGCAAAACGCTTGCCGTTTTCGATGACAAAAAACTTGTCGTCGCGCATTCCTTCCGTTACCGGGTACAACTTCTTGAACCACTTTACGATAACGTTGTTAGACGGATTGGATTGCTGGTCGTTGTTGCCTGCAAACATTTTTGCGCCGGTATAGAGCAAAAACAGACCAAAAAGTCCGAGCACCCAGTCAAAACGCTCCACGATTGCCGCCCCTGCAAAAATGAAAATGCTCCTTAGAATCAACGCTCCAAAAATGCCCCAAAACAAAACTTCGTGCTGATATTTGCGGTCAACGCCGAAAAACGAAAATAGCATCAAAAAGACAAAAAGGTTGTCCATCGAAAGCGACTTTTCGATAAGGTAGCCCGATAGAAATTCCAACGCTTTTTCGTGTGGGTCGTGAGGGTAAAAGAAATATATTCCAACACAAAACAAGAGCGATACGCCTATCCAAACGCCTGTCATCCTGAGTGCTTCGCCCACATTTACCTCGTGCTGACCTTTCTTGCCAAACATTTTTAAATCGGCAACCAGCATTATCAACACAAGCACATAAAACAAAATCCAAGCCCACAAGGGCATCCCTGAAAGTTCCATTTTTTTACTCTTTTGTTATAAATGTTATTATAAAAAACGCTGCGGAAATGCGGAAAAACCTTCATTCCCGCAGCAAAAATTAAAATTGACAGAAAAACGTAACCATTAGTAGGTGATTACCAATGTGTTGAGAGAGTTGCAGTGAGCCTTGTCGTGTACGCGGACTGGCTCCGCAGGTTCAAAATCGTAGAGGTTGAACTTGTAGATTTGCGAAAATGCGATTGAATAGTCGGTTGCGAACAAGACTTTCAGTTTCATTTTCGATGCCGACGAACGGCTGATGTCCAACATGTCGCTGAAATTCTGTTCGTTGTAGAGTTTCATAACGTCGTCGAAACACGCCTGGTCGAACAAAAATTCGCGCATTTTCATCGGTCTGCCGTCATAGAAGTACCTCTCTTTTTTCACAAAGAACACTATGACGCCATAGATTACAAGGCTGATGCCGGCAATGAGCAAAAACATTGTGATTGGACTATTGTCGTCGGTAAACGACTGCGCGACCAATGCCGCCGCGCCGAGCGCAAGCCACAGCAACCCGATGTAGCCAAACACCTTGCGTTTGGTTACGTGGCCAACCGAAAAGTCCTCCACGTACTCCTCGATTGGCATTATTGAATTATCTTTATTTGCCATTATTTTTGATTAATGAATTAATACGAGAATCCCAGAAAGCACGTAATTATGCCGCGCCTTCGGTGTTAAACATAATGTGTAAAATGGCAAATCAATTACGGAGAGTGCAAAGGAAATACAGCAACTGTCCGCCATGATGATTCAGATGGCAGACTTTGAGCCGTTCCTTAGCGAGATGTTTTAAGGGAATTGTTATTAATGAAACACTTAACGAACCAGAAGCAAATGTCTTGCGCTTTTCATAAACGCGATGTACTGATTGCATCCGCACCACATTGCGCAATACGGGCGCATCTTCACTTTCTACAAGTCCGAACCACGAAAACCCTTGGTTCTGCACCTCAGACGAGCATCCGTCGTTCCACAAAGATTGTCGGCTATCGTCGGCATACAAAACCTCCACATCCCGCGACTCTACTGCGCAAGACGTTGAAACTAAGATGCTTAATAATATCAACAGCCTAAAAATCATGCCGCAAAGTTAACAATACTTTGGCAAGAATGGAAATAAATTATGTTAAAGTTTTATGTTGCGTTGTAATAATAATGCTGCGCCCCAATTCTACGCCGCGCCCCTGTATTCCGTCGGTGTCTTGCCTGTTTTTCTTTTGAAAAACCTAACAAAATGCTGTGGATAACCGAAACCGAGGGTGTACGCCACTTGTGAAATGTTGAATGTGGAATCGTTGAGGAGTTCTTTGGCGCGGGTTACGATGGCGTCGGCAATGAAATCTTGTGCGGTGCGTCCGGTTTCAGTTTTCACCAATTCGCCAAAATATCCCGATGTGAGATTGCATTTTTCGGCAAAGTATGCTACCGACGGAATACCCTCAGATTCAGCCTGTTGGGATAGATAATCGCGGAGAAGAACCACAAATTTTTTAACAACGGCGTGATTGATTTCCTCACGGGTAATAAACTGACGGTCGTAAAAACGCAGACAATAGTTCAAGAGCAATTCAATATTAGAGACAATAAGTTCGCGTGTGTGCTTGTCGATGGCGTGGCGAAGTTCCTGACTTATCATATCCAAAACGCTGCGGAAAATTTCGATTTCAGACTTTGAGAGGTGCAGAGCCTCGTTGCTACTGTACGAAAAAAACTCGTAACGTGACATCTGCCGTCCCAACTGCGTCCGCGCCAAAAAGTCAGGATGAAACACCAACGCCGTCCATTTTGGCATCAAGACATTGGGATTAGGCTCTACGTGCACCGTCTGACCGGGCGCAAAAGATGTTACGGTCATCTCGTCGAAATCGTATTTGGTGCGTCCGTAAGAGAGTTGGCAGCCCTTGTTTTCCTTCAAAAACAATGCGTACAATCCGTAGTGGACATCACATTCATCGACAACCACCGCCTTATCGAACCGCACAACGCTCACAAGCGGATGCAAGGTTTCAAATCCGTAATAATCGTTGAACTGTTGAACTGTATTGAAATCAATCTGTTGCATAATAATCAAATGCTTATTTACGAAGCAAAGATAATTAAAATTCCGATTTTTCCGAGATTCAAACTACTACAAATTTTCCTTGAAAAATTTTTCAATTTTTTCATACGGAATTACACCTGCCTTGTCGTCGTAGAGGTCAACGTGCGATGCGCCGGGGATTATCATAAGTTCTTTGTTACCCTCTTTAACTGATTGACCCTCAACGTGCTTGCCGGTCATTTTTTCAAAGGCGTATTCGCTGAAATAACGGCTGTGTGCCTTTTCGCCGTGTATCAATAGCACTGGGGTTTCGATTTCTGATGCCCACGCCAAAAGTGGTTGATTTAGAAACGATTGACAACCGATTACATTCCATCCGTCGTTGGAATTTCCGCTGCGTTTGTGGTAGCCGCGAGGAGTTTTGTAATAGGCATAATAATCTTTCACAAACCACGGAGCATCGTCGGGCAGAGGGTCGATAACACCGCCTGCACGTTTGTTAGTGCCGTTTTTGAAATCCTCGGTGCGCTGTGCGGCTATTGCGCGGCGTTTTTCCATACGCTGTTCGGGAGTGTTTTCACTGCCAAAATAACCCTCAACATTTACCTTGCTCATATCGTACATTGTGGAAGCGACGGTGGCTTTGATGCGTGGGTCGATGGCGGCTGCGTTGATTGCCATTCCACCAAAACCGCAAATTCCTACAATGCCAATGCGTTCAGGGTCAACATTTTCGCGTGTTGAAAGGAAATCCACAGCGGCAAGAAAATCTTCGGTGTTGATGTCGGGCGATGCCATACGACGGGGTTCGCCACCGCTCTCGCCTGTAAAAGATGGGTCGAAGGCAACGGTGATAAAACCACGCTCTGCCAAATGTTGTGCATAAAGTCCTGACGATTGCTCTTTTACTGCGCCAAAAGGTCCGCTGACAGCGATTGCGGGCATTTTTCCTGACGCATTTTTAGGTGTGTACATATCGGCGGCGAGTTCAATGCCGTAACGATTGCGGAATGTTACCTTGGTATGGTTTACATTTTCGCTTTTTGGGAACGTCTTGTCCCATTCCTGAGTAAGATTGAGTTCAGTCATTTCATTAGTGTTTTTATTGTTGGACATTTGGTCTCCGCACGCCGCAAAGAGCATTGCAGACAAAATTGTAATTGTTATGAAAGTTTTCTTCATAGTGTTTCGTATTAATTTTTACACTGCAAAGATAACGGCTTTGGCTGTAACAAACGTTACCAAAATTTCGGAGAAAAGTACCAAGATTGAGGGGTAATTTTTTTGACAGATTGAAAAATAATTGTATATTTGCGGAAAATCTTAATGCTATGGAACAGTTGGTACCTCCGATACAAAATCGTTTCCCGTTGGGAATACAGAGTTTTGAAAAACTCAGGGAATGTGATGCCGTTTATGTTGATAAAACCGATTACATATTTCAGCTTACACATTCCACCACAACATCATATTTCCTCGCACGTCCGCGCAGATTTGGTAAAAGTCTGTTGTGTAACACATTGCGTGCATATTTCGAGGGCAAAAAAGAGTTGTTTGAAGGTCTTAAAATCTCCCAATGGGAAAAAGATTGGGTAAAATATCCGATACTTTATATTGATTTTGTAAGTGGTGATTATTCCATTGGTTCGTCGATGTTGATTACCAAAATTAACATTGTCTTAAAGGAATTTGAAGCCGAAAATGGCATACAGTTTGACGAATCATACATTCAGGACAAAATTGATAAAGAAATCGATGAAAACGAATCCCCTTACCACAAGGCCAGCAAAATCCTTTCTGTCCGTTTGGAATATGACCTGAAAATGGTTTATGAAAAGACGGGACTCAAAACGGTGATGCTCGTTGACGAATACGACAATCCTCTGATTAACAGTAAGAATTTGGAAATCGACAAGGGTATTTATCGTGGATTTTTCTCGGTATTGAAATCCGCCGACAGGTATCTCCGATTTGTGTTTTTTACAGGAGTTACCAAGTTTGCCAAAACTACTGTTTTCAGCGGCAACAATCAACCCAAAGACATATCGTTAAACGCTGAATATTCGGCTGTTTGCGGTATTACGCACAAAGAACTTACCGACTATTTTACGAATGAAATCCAAGCGTTTGCCAACAAAAGAAAAATCTCTTTTGACCAAATGATTGCGCTCTTGAAACGGTGGTACGATAGTTATCTCTTTCACGAAGAAGGCACAAAAGTTTTTAATCCTGTGAGTCTGTTTAACGCCTTGGATGATAAGGATTTAAAGAATTATTGGTATCAAACCGGCACACCAACATTTCTGATGCAGAGGATTCGTAGCACCAATTATGACTATCGTCTTCTCGATGGCGATGTCAAATATTACAAAAACCGTTTGGAAAACTACAAGGACGACGATTTTTCGGAACTTGTGCCGTTGCTGTATTATAGCGGTTATCTGACAATCAAGTCGGTGAACGGCGACGACGAAATTGCAGAATACACCCTCGGTTTCCCCAACAATGAGGTGAAAATCAGTTTCTTGACAAATCTCATCGACGAGTTTTATATGTCGGATATTCAGTCGTCGGGCTTTGACTATTTGGATTTTTCGCGTGATTTTCGGACGGGCAATGTAGAGGACGCTCTGAAACGTTTTCAAGCTCTGTTTGAAACCCTGCCGTATGCCAACGATAAAAGTGTTACGCTTATAGAACGTGATTTCCAGAATGTTATATTCTTGGTATTCAGCATTTTGGGTTATAATACAATCTCCGAACCTCATTTTTCAAAAGGTCGCGCCGACGTTGTGCTCATCAACAACGATTTCGTGTATATTTTTGAGTTCAAGGTTGACCAAGACGCTCAAACTGCCCTCAACCAAATCAACCTGAAAAACTACGCCGGACATTACAATATGACCGGCAAAAAGATTTTCAAAATCGGTGCAAACTTTTCCAGCACAGAGAAAAATTTGACAGATTGGGTGATAGAGGTATTGTAATTTATTTCTCCCCCGAATATATCGCCGCAATGCCCAGACTGAGCCATTTGAGAGTGGTGTTGGTGTATCCGCAGCCTTTCATTATCTCGATGAAACGCTCGCCGTATGGGAACTGTTCAACGCTGTTGGGCAGGTAGGTGTAGGCGGATTTGTCTTTGGAGACTATGCGCCCGAAGAATGGCAATACTTTATGAAAATAGAGGTCGTAACCAGCTTTGACTACGGGGTTGTATGGTTCGCTGAGTTCCAGGACGACGAGGCGACCGCCGGGTTTGAGGACGCGACGGATTTCCGTCAATCCTTTGGGAATGTCCACAAAATTTCTCACGCCAAAGCCCACAGTCGCGGCGTCAAATGTATTGTCTTCAAACGGCATCTCCAACGAATCGGCTTTTTGGAACGTGATGCGCGACGACAATCCTTCCTTCTCGGCTTTTTGGACGGCGATGTCCAACATTCCTTGTGAAATGTCGATGGCGGTGATTTGAGCGTTTGTGCGCCGTGCCTCCAATATTGAAAAGTCGCCCGTACCAGCGGCGATGTCGAGGATTGTGGCGGGATTGTTTTTGTTGGCGATTTTGATAGCCTTACGCCGCCAAATTCTGTCGATGCCAACGGTCAACGAATGATTTAGCAAATCGTATTTTGGCGCGATGTTGTCAAACATATCTTCCACCTGCTCGCGCTTGCTCTTGGTGCTTGTGGCGTATGGGGTTATTTCCATGTGAAGTAATTGAAGTAATAAGTGATAGAAGTAATAGAAGTAATTGAAGTTTCAATTTTCAACTTTCAATTTTCCATCTCTCCGCTAATTATCTTATGAGCGATGTCTTCGTAGATGTTTTTGTCGTAGATGAGTTTGCGGACGTCGATTTGTCGGAACGGGATTTCGTCCATATTGAGGCTTGAGCTTACGCCTTCGCCTTCGCGAAATAGCATCAGTGGAAATTTGAGCGGTTTGCCGTTTGCCTCAAAGAGGATGCGTTTTTGCTCTACGAACATACTCATTCCAATGTCCTCCATATCTTCGCCGTGCTTTACGAAATTGTAATCGGTCATCACGAGGCGTTTGTCGTCAAAATAATAATAAATCTTCTCTGCCTCGAAGAGAGCCGCGTTTTTGCCCTCGAAATATTCTGCCACGGTGTAGCGTCCGTCGGTGCGGGTGCGGTAAAATTTGAAATCCTCAAAATTAGCCACCCAAATCGAATCGCCGGTCAGGTCGTTAAGTTCGTCCATATAATAATTGGTGGGCTCCTTGATGAGTTCGGTGCGGGTGTACGGCTTGTCTTCCACGGCTTTTGTAAAGGTGGTAATCACCGAGTCGGTGGCGCGGCGCAAGTTGTTGACTGCCTGCGGGTGTGCTGTAGCGGCGGTCAGGAGGAGTATTATTATTAATGCTAATTGTTTCATATCTCAGTAATTTTTTTTGTCATATTGTTGATGTGAGCTGCTCGTTTTGAATTGTGATTATTGTGGAGAAGAAGATTCTGGCGCGGAAGTGTCGCCGTCGTTGCCGTCTTCAAAACTCGAGAACGGTGCGCCGCCAAACTGTGATTCCTGCTGGTTGAGTTCGTCGTCGCGTTTGTTGAGCAAGTAGTCGATTGAATTGATTGCCTCCGTGGTTTCTTGTCGTTTTGCGTCGCTGTCGGGAGTGCCTTCGATTGCTTGTTGCTCCTGCGTGGAGACTTCCTCGTGCGTGATTCCAAACCGTCGGTTGCGTATCACCATCCTCAGCAGCGACACTATGTATTCGAGGTCAACGGCTAATGCCTTAGTGATTTTCAATGATGGGATGTCGTTGACTACGGTGAGGTATTCGCCCGAAAAATTGGTGACGCAGAACACCTTGCCGCCGCCGATTGGTTGTTCGGGGTTGTCAAAAAATTTATACTCTATCTCCCTCATGTCGTTGCGTATAGAGGTGATGTCCTGGAAGTAAAATTCGTTTGTCGAGATGCTCGAAACGCTGTTGTTGAGCCAATTGTAGTTGCACTTGAAAAGACTGATGTAGTGTTTGGTGAGCACAAGGATTTGCACCCTCCATATCGAATAGTTGAATGTGCCGTCTGGGAGAGGGCTGCGTTTTATCTGCGAGCTGTCGATGCCCGGAGCCTCCCAATATATCGGAATTGGGATTATGATGAAATTTTCGGGACGCACGTCGCTCATATTTAGGCTCAGGGTTTTGATTGCTTGGGGTTTTACGGTTTCCTTGAAGTCTTTGATGAGCCAGCCCGTCATTACGTCCTCGGGACGTCGGGAGGTGAAAATCCTTTTTTTCTTGAGGTAGGGCGCAACGTACAGCCACAGCTGCCACGTGCCAATGGCAAAGCAGGTGGTGCAAAATACAATTGTGGGTCCGGCGTTTTTGAGGTATGCCATCAATATAAGCCCCACAAACCATCCGATAAGGGCAGTGTACGCATGTTTATCGAGCGGAGGCCATTCCAGCTTCGTTACCTTAAAATAATTTTGTATATACATACGGCGTTCTTCTTCGGTGTATTCCTCTGCCGGTTGTGTCTGTTTTGTATTGTCCATTTTTCATTATTTTGTTTTGTCTGAATCGAAATCGCGTGTGTTGTTTTCGATCAGGGTGTATGCGTTGATGCAGCTGCCGTCGGGGGCAACTAATGTGATCTCGCTTGTCTTGCAGCCGATGTAAAGATCCTTGTGCGTTCCTTTCAGCGTGTAGCCGTTGAGCTTGGTGCGGATGATTGATGGGGTGGAGGAGAGGTCGCCTATATTCATGACCCGCAAGTCGTGTGAATCGTCGATGAAATCCTCCGGGTTGCAGGATGTCTTTACTCTGCGTATCCCGAGGTCTGCTTGGTAATTGCCGAGCGAATCGTGGATGGCGATGCCTTCAAGTATCATCTCCAAGCCGTCAAAATCTTTGTTGAGCGGCAGGCTGTCGTATTCCTGTACGGTGTTTGCCTCAAACTGGTGTTGGGCAATAGCCTCCAAACCTTTGATGATTGCCATCGACATAGCCGCTCGTGCGTGGGTGCGCTCAGGGTCGCCCGGCATGGAGCCTGCTTCTATGAGTATCGACGATGTGCCGAGCTGCATAAAAGTGTCGCCAAAGGCTGTGGGCGTATATACATCGTCGTACCTTGCGATGCGTCCCTTGGCACCGTCGCATATATTGTCGAGGTGCTTTGCGGTATGGGCAATCAGTTTCATTGCGCGTTCACGTGCCGGGGTGATTGCCTTGTCGTGGCTACATTCAGGAGCGAGCATTGCTATTAGTGTAGGTGTTGGCGGGTAGAGCGTCGTGTAGCGTGTCTCTTGGTCGTGGAGGTTGTAGGCGAAGTCTGGGTGCAGGCGTTCCCATGCAGACATCAATATCTTGGCTTCGGGCGAGATGAGGCTCTGAGCGTCGCGGTTGATGTCGATGCCTTGTGCGTTGCGGCGGTCGTGGCGTATGCAGCCGTCGGGGTTGAGTAGCGGGATTGCGGTGAGCGTAATGCTGTGGCGCAACAGTTTTTTCATCGTCTTGTCTTCCTCGATGCGATTGAGCACGTCGAGGAGCGCGAGTGTTGACGTAGGCTCGTTGCCATGCATCTGCGACCATGCAAGCACTTTTGCCCGCCCGTCGCCAAATGTGAAGGCACGAATATCCCGCCCCTCGTAGGAGCGTCCTATGCTCTCCTCGCGGAATGTTTTGCCGCTCCATTGCTGTACTATGTCAAGAACGCTGTTGCCCATAAATGCCTTGTTTGTTACAAATTACAAAAATAGATATTATTTCGGTAATGCAAAACTAAAAAAGCAAAAAATATTTTCGATTCAAAGAATATGCCAACAATTTTCAAAAAAAGTGTTCAAAATATTTGTTTGTATGATAATTAATACTATATTTGCAACTGAAAACAATCGAAGCAATAGGGGTAGGAAAATGGAAAATGCAAAAACAACAGTTGAAATATGAAAAACGGATTATACACCAGAGAGCAGGTCGTGGAGTTTATCAAGCAGGGACGCATTATGCACCTTTGTGGCAATGAGGAAACTCTCAAAGGCCTGCCTAAAGGCAAGTGGATTGCTGGTATGTCTCCATACGTGATGGATGGCGTAGGCAAGATTAATGAGAAGAAGATTTATGTCGATGATTTTTCGCTTATTGCCGAGGAGTGCGAGTTTGCTACTTTCGACGAGACCGACATCTCTGAAATCGCCAAACGTAACAAGTTTTCCAACGGTTTTGTATTCGTAATATTGCCGATAGATTCGGAGGTATATTTTACCTTCGCCAATCATTCGCTCGAATACGAAAACCTCTATGACAATCCCGTTGTCGGCTATATTTCGAGTGTCTTGCTGAGCAACTATGGCAAGATTCAGCCCAAGGTTGCGATAGGTACCGATGGCGTATTGCACGACAACAAGGCTGCTGTGATGTACGTAAAGGTGAGCGACCGTCTCAGGGTGCGCGCCGAGATTATGAATATGGACAGCATCGACGACACCACTCCCGCGCTCAAATTCCCAAAGACCGGATTCAAGCAGAGCGACTGCCTTATCGACGGCAAGCCGGGCAACATTGCAAGTTACTTGGAGGCTGTCAAGAGCAGGATTGGACATTATCCGCAGCTCATCACCTCGCAGAATGGCGCACTCGTCAACCGCGACACCAAGAGCGTCAATGTGCAGACTGGCGAGGCTGTGTTCTTCTCTCCGGCATACGAGAGCGACATCTATTACATCGTAAAACAAAACAACGACTACCAAGCCACCTTCAATCGTCGCCTCGGACGCAAGACCGACGTGATTGCATGTGTGTCGTGTACGTCGTATTTCTGGCTCGGAGATTTCGAGTACAAGCACATCGATTTCAATGGCGTCTATACCTTCGGTGAGATTGCTTATCAGCTTCTCAACAAGACTATTGTAACCCTTGAAGTGGATTTGGCTTAGTTGATGGAGTGTGGGCGGCTCGCCCGCGTCTAAACCAAAGTTATTTTTCTGTTATTTCTCTTTATTTCATATCCCTCTTTTTGGCTAAGGGCTTCCGGCAACGGAGGCTCTTAGTTTTTTTATGGGTGTCAGGGCAGGGGTTGCGGCACGGCAAAAAAACTATCGCCGTGCAATGACTTTTCATTACACGGCGATAATCTTCTTCTTTAATCTTTCGACTTTAATCTTTCGACTAAAAATCTTTACTCTTTCGACTCTCCTCGTTCCTCTCTAAATCTTTCCTGCTTACGCCCTGTCGATTTCGAGAGTTACGATGGTCTTGTTGAGCAGCTGGTATGCGATTTCGCCGAATGCGTAGCACCCGTTTTTGATGATGCTCTTGCCCTCGAATGAGCCGCCGAAGAAGTAGGAAATGCATGAGAAACATGCCACAACTTCGGATTTTTTGGCTTTGAGTGCATCGTTGAACATTGAGAGGTAGTCGTTGCCGGGTTTTACGAGGTAGTACTCGTCGCCAGCGTAAGCCGGCGAGAAGAACGATACTGTGCCTTTTTCGGTGTCCACAACTTTCGGGTCGCGGTTGATGAGAGCCCCATTCTGCGACGTAATCATCTGAGTGTAACCCTTGCCGCCCATGCGTGGCTTCACATAGTTTTCCATGTACTCGGCGATGTTGCCGGGCTTGCCGTCTATGGTGCAGTCGCTCTGGAAGAACGATGTCTTGGGGAACACAACTTTCGGCGTAGAGTAGTCGATGGTGTCGAGGTTGATGATTTCGGTACGAGCGGTGATGTTTTCGGGGAGTTCCACGTAGAGGGCCACAGCCTTGTTGTGGAAGAGCTGACCGTAGTTGCCTGCGCCGACAAAGGTCTTGAGCTGTCCGAAGTTGCCGTAGTCGTTGAAATTGCAGCAAGCCACAAAACCCACGAGCGGGTTGTTGTAGATGCCCTCGTATTCGAGCGACTTGTTGGAAAAATCAAAGTATATCTCTGTGTCGATTGGGAGGCTCATTACGATGAACCCGTTGTCGTAGCCGCGCTTGGCGATGTTGTGCACATCGGCGGTGTCGAATACTTCAACCTTGGCATTCTTGGCAATATCAGTGAAGTCATCAACGAAGATGTTTTCTTCATCCACCTTGCCGGTACCATCCATAAAATACGGCGTTGTGCCTGCGACCCATTTGCCCTTGGGAAGGTTCGAGAGAGCCTTATCACTGCCCGAGAGGAGCATAACGTGTCCGGCGTTGATGAGGTTGATTACCTCTTGTTTGGTGAATATCTTGTTTGTCATAATATGTTGGTGTTAAGTTGACAACTTACCATGTCTTGAAAATGTCTTTGCAGTCCGCTTGTACAGCAAGTGAATACTTGCAGCACAATTCGTACAGCTGTGTCGTAGCTGCGTCGAGCGTGAGGCGACCCATCGAGATGTCCTTGCGCATTTGGTAGATGCGGATTTGGAGGACGTAATTCTTGAATTTGTGGTCGATCTCTCCGCTAATGAGCTTACTCCATTCTGCCCTTGATTTCGGCGGTATGGTTACATTTGCCATATTCGTGAGTTTTATATTAATACTAATTATTTGAGCCATACGTAGTTGCCTCATTGATGACGTGTGAAAAATAGAATCGAAATACAAAGCAATAGGACACGCATCCATGGCGACATTGCTACAATGTCTCACGGCGGAAAGTTAGAAATTATAAATATAATATCCAAATTTTTTTTCGTTTTTTTTTATGATTTTTTTTTTGTAAATTTCGCACGTCAAAAATTTGAACAGCTTTGATGTTTTTATATAACTGTGATACATTGGTGATTACGAAATTAAATGCTTATGCTAAATATTGCAATATCAGATACTTGCGCCAATTTGGCGGATAAGTTTGAGGGCAGCCGCACGGTCGATTTCAGGTCGGGCGAGGCTATCGCTGATTTTTTTGAGGGTGCAGACAAGCCCTGTTCGTTGCTGATTATGGGCGACGTATCGCCGCATGATCCTCTGTCAACGCTCGTCAACAAGGATACCGCTTTGATGTATTATTCGGGCGAAGAGTTTATGCTCGGCTCGGTGAGGGACAGTTTTGATTTTGGGCAGTGTGTCTTGGTCAACAATGCCATCGCCAAGGAGGCTGTCAAGCGCATCGACCGTACCACAACGCTTGCCGGTTTCTATGATTTTAGGTTGCAACTATCCCGTTTTGGCAATGTGGAACGTGTTGCGGAGCCGTTTTATGATGTCAACGTCCACGAAGGCGACGACTTGGACGCGGCGCATTTCGCATATTGCGACCCTAAAAACCGCGATTATCAGATAGAGGCGGAGAGGGTTTTCACCAAATTTCTCAAAGATATCGATTGCATCATCAAGCCTGTAAATGAGCCTGTGGCAGGGTTCGACGAAATTAAGCGGCGTTATCCGGCTACGGCTTCCGTCATTATCCCTGTAAAAGACCGTGACGAGGTGATATGCGACGCCATACAGTCGGCACTTGGACAGAGAACCAATTTCCTCTTCAATGTAATCGTGGTTGACAATCATTCGCGGATGCCTGTAAGACGTATTACAAAGTTTCGTGGAATCATCGACCCTCGCCTTGTCATTATAGAGCCGGAGGAAGACGACCTTAATATTGGCGGCTGTTGGAACAAGGCTATCAACGACCCTCGCTGTGGCGCAATAGCCGTGCAGCTCGATAGCGACGATGTGTATTCGTCTGAAAATACATTGCAGACCATTGTGGATAAGTTTTTGGCGGAAAAATGCGGCGTATTGGTTGGAAGTTACCGCTTGACTGACATCGACCTCAATCCGATAAATGACATCATCATCGACCACCGCGAATATACGCCCGAAAATGGTGTCAACAATGCGTTGAGGGTCAATGGTTTTGGTGCGCCGAGGTGCTATCTGACGGAGTTGGTGCGCAAGCATCAATTCAAGAATGTAAGTTACGGCGAGGATTACGACCTGTGTCTGAGGTTGAGCAGGCGTTATAAATTGTCGAGGATTTTCGACGTGCTGTATCTCTGCCGTCGTTGGGGCAAAAATTCCGACGCCAACCTCACGCCCGAAAAACTCGCTGACTTCAATCGCAAGAAAGACCAGTTTAGGACTGACGAGATGATTCAGCGGATGAGGTGATTTTTATATCAACAATATTCATAATCGAGAATCTGTTTTGTCTTGATTTTGGAGCGGCGGGAGCGGATTGTGCCATCCGACCAAGCGAGGATGGCGCAAATTTGTTCCGTGGTTTTGTTTTCAAAATGACTGAGTATCAAGTATAATTTGTCGATTGTAACAAGATTTTCGTAATGGACTAAAAAAAAAGATTTACATTTTGGGTTGATGTTTTCGTAATATCCAACAAATAAATCAAAAATTTCCTTGTTCCATGTTGGGTCGGTCTTATTTCGCTTGATTTTGTCGTACATATCTTGACATAGCGCAAGGTTTTCGGCAAGTTTCTGCTCTGTTTTTTGTTTTTGTATGAGTAACGCCTGTTTCTGTTTTTCTGAGGTTGCGTCCTTTAATTGTTCGTTGTACCAATTCAAAGTGTTTTGTAGGTCGGAAAAAAAATTCATCCTTATATAGGTGTTCCGCATTTCTTCCTCCTTCTTGTTTTTTTCGTTGACGGCTTTTTTACATTCGATTTCAAGCCTTTCGTTTTCAAGTTTTGCGTTTTGGGCTTCAATAATGGCAATTCTTTTTTCGGCTTCGGACTTTTCTTTTTGAAGGCAGTTTTCTCTGTTTTTCCTTTTTATGTATGTTAATGTGGCTATCAATGTAAGGCACACGATGACGTACATCAATATGTTAATCCTTTGGTGGAAGATGTTGTTCTGTTTCTCAAAGTCGTATTTCTTTTGGAGTTCAAGCACTTCCGAATCTTTTTTATGCGACAACAAAGTATCCTGCAATTGAATTATTTGTTCAAGGGATTCTATCGCGGCGGTGTTGTTGCGTCCTCGTTTCTCGTCCTGTGCTATGTTGCGTAATATTGCTATCTGCATGCTTTGAGAAGCGTTGGCGAGTGCAGAGTCCTTGTACAGCGATGCTTTATGGGGGTTGCTGTTTCGATATATATTATATAGGTTTGCATACGTTTCAGGAAGTTTTTTGTAGGACAATGCTTTTAGAAAATATTTTTCAGCAGTGATGGTGTCCGATTTTAAACATATTTCGCCAAAGTTGCTATATAAATATGAGTTGTCGTTGTAATCAAGATATTTGGTAAGCGACAGGCATTTGTCTATGTAGAAACTTACGCTATCTTCATTATGCAGTTCGTTGTTGATAATCACCATGTACAAGTATGCATACGCTTTCCACTTGTTGCTTTTTATCTTTTCGGCTGTTTCTATTTGTTTGCGGGCATACATGATTCCTAAATCTAAATTGTCTATATTGCAATTAAATAGAGTAAGCAACATATAAATTTTATTAAGCAATTTGTTGTCAGAAATTTGTTCTGCATATTCTTCCGCGATTTTTGCGTTGGTAACAGCATCCGATGTTTTCCCTAATTCGAATTGGATAAAACTTTGGTAATGCTTTGCTGTTGCATATTTATGTTTGTCACCATTTTTTTGATAGAAATCGGCACAATGGCTGATTACTGAATCTGAATTTATCTTCTCATAATTGCGGAAAGCAATGATGGTTTGGATAAGCGAGTAATATATATGTATTTCCTCATTGTTTATCTGTGTTGTATCAATTTGTTGGAACAACATAGTGGCTTGCTCGACACTATCAGCGTCAAGAAGGTTGTTCACTCGTTCAACCATCAAATATGCTTCGTTTTTTGATGCGCACGACTGTATGATGACTATCAAGGTCGCTATTATTAGTTTGTAAATTGGTTTCATTTCCTGTCTATATTTTCCTTACAAAAATATCATATTTTTTTCAAAAGTGCAAGTTTTTTTCGGGGTCTTTTTATGCTATTTTGCACCGTTGATGGCACTTTTTGTAATGTTCCCGACTCTGGAACATCTAATAATCAACGCTTTGTAAAATATGTAAAGGGAACGTTATAGAGTTGAGATTTGTATTTTTTTGTGGGCTCTGATAATTTTGCATCGTCAAACCAACACAAAAAATCGAAGAAATATGAAAAAAATTCTACTTGCTGCAATGATGCTTGTATTTGTTTCGGGCATCGCATCGGCGCAAAGATATTGCGCAAATACGAAAGGTAATGGGTTCGGACATTCCTTTCCAAAACCGCACGGATGTGTTATGCCGCACAAGCCTACGTCAGCCATCGTTTCCTACGACGCAGCGTCAACAACCTTGACGGTGAAATTCTGCCAAATCTCGCAGAGCAATACTGTGGAAGTCTATCGCGATGGTGCGAAGGTCGCCGGCATCACTACAAAAGGTGGCACTACATTCAGTTGCCGTCTCCGCGAGTACGGTGAAGGCAACTATACCGTGATTGTCTCGAATGGCAAGACGGTGGTGGATTCCAAGAATTACACTGTTAGGTAAACGATTGAGAAACAACTAAAAACAACATAATAATTAAATTATCACGCAAATGAAACGATTAAGATTTCTTGCACTTGCGGCAGCACTGATGATGGCAGCCGCGTGCAGCGAGCCGCTCTCAGAAGTGGCAGAAGAAGAGGGCGCAAGCACCCCGACAGAAGAAATGCCAACTCTTTCCTTCTCTCCGGAGGAAATGGGCTACTTGACCGAACTTGCCAACGGAACTCCAAAAATCAGCGTGGATTCCGCAGCCAAAGTTGCCCTCCAAGTAATGGGCAACAGACTCTCCAAAAGCAGTTTGTCCGTAACGGCGTTTGGTACGCCGAAAGAGGGCAGCCTGTCCAAGTCGTTCTTCGATTCGGACATCGACACCACCCTCTATGTGTTCAATGCTCCTGGCGACAACGGATTCGCTGTAATCTCTGCCGATGCTCGCATCCCTCAGCAGGTCTTGGCGTATTCCGAGACCGGCAACCTTGAACTGGATTCCGACAATCCTGCTTTCGACGTGTTCCTCGGCTACGCCACTGACTATGCCGCAGAGTGCATCGCCAATGCGCAAGAGCAACGTGATTCTATCGAATGTTCCGTCCTCGAAAAACTTGGCGTTAAGTCGGATAGCGACACAGCCAACACCCTCTCAAAGGCAAAGCGCGTGATTCAGAGGTTTCTGTTGACTTGTCAGTGCTATACGACCACACATGTCGAAACTCTATCTGAAGTAAAGCCTCTGATAAAGACCAATTGGAGCCAAGGCGATCCGTATAACTTGAAGGTTGGAGGTTCTTCCAATTGCCCCACAGGTTATGCGGCAGGCTGCGTTGCCATCGCTACATCGCAACTAATCGTATTCTGGCGGCATCCTGGCATTATCAACGGCATTGCATACGACTGGGCATTGTTGGAGGATGACAGCAATGTTGCCAACCCGAAATACAAGCAGCAGGTGTCCTCTCTTGTCGCTACGATAGGAAGTGGTGTCAAGACCGATTATGGCTGTTCCAGCAGTTCTGCCAATATGCACAATGCGCTGAAGTTGTTGAAAGCAATGAGATTTAGCGTTCCCAACCAGTTGGTTGACTACAAGTATGACAAAGTAAAGAATTGCCTTGACAAAGGATGGCCTGTGATGATGCGTGGCAACAGGACAAAGAAGAAGTTCATTGTTACGTGGTATAAAGACGGACATGCATGGCTTGCCGACGGATATGTCAATCAAAAGATTACAGTTTCCAACAGGCTTACATACGTAGTGGTGGAAGTGGATGATGAAACAGGCAAAGGTAGTTGCAGATATGAATATTCTGGCAGTGGCAGCTCTACTTCTCCTTGCTATCTCCATCTTAACTGGGGGTGGGGTGCATCTTCAAATGGATACTATTGCAAAGATGTCTTCGATGCCAAAGAAAGGTATAAACTTTGCACTGACGGTCAGTATGTTCGTGATGCGACAAGTAATGACAAGAATTACAAGTACAATCTTGAATTCGTCGAAAATCTGCACAAATAAATTAGTTCTGAAGGAGCTGGCAATGTTTTTGCAATTTACGCAAAAGTAAATATTTACTCACATAAAAAATCATAAACACCATGAAACGACTGATAGCAATATTCTTCTTGGCGTTCCTTCTGTTGAAACTCACCGCGTGCAGCGACGACAAAAAGGATGCTGAAAATCTCGTGTGGTACGGATTCCCCTCATTGGTGGATACTTATTTCGTGCCCAATGCAATCCAAATCAATAAAACCGTCTCCGACGACGATGTCGCCGGATTCCCGTATGTGGTACTGGATTGGGGCTGGGGCGACAAGCACTATGCATTCGACGCTGAAAACGATGCAGAAAAGACCAACTTTGAGAAGTATGCTATTGCTTATGGAGACACGCTTAGCGATGGTACGCATAACAAGCAACAATTTGTGTCGGTATTGCCTGTGCTGTCGATTGATGTCGTGGCCGACAAGCAGTTTGACGACAAACATCCCGCCGGTAGCCTTCTCAACGACTTGATCGACATCAATGCGTGGAGGGACTTCTACTATGCGCTTAGATACAAGCGCGAGCACAATGCTTGGATTTATGGACAGGACGAACTGCTCAGGAATCTCGACTCCATCTCAGCCAGCAACCCCGTGTATATGCTTCCAAAATGGTTTCTCTTGCAATTCAAGAAAAATCCCGACACTCTTGGCAAGTACAACCTGACAATCTCAATGAAATGCGGCGCAGACCCTGTAACGGGCGAGACGGTAGAGTTGAAGCCTGTAACCGTGGAAGTTGAGTTCAAGTAAGCAATATTCTCCACACAAAACAATCTATCGCCGTGCAATGAATCTCATTCCACGGCGATATTTGTCAAACCGCCCCACAGCCCAATTCATGACTGACGAGATGATTCTGATGATGAGATAGCCCACAATCCCAACGCCGTGATTTCGCCGTTATATAAAAGGAGTTCATATCCCATCTTGTAGCCATTGAACCATTCCTCAGAATTTATGCTCAGCACGAGGCAGATGAGCGGCGAAAGTATGCACACAACCGGCACCCAACGGTCGCGCACCACACGTTTGGTGTAAAGTCCGAAGAAATACAAACCCAACAACGGCCCGTATGTGTAGCTTGCCACCACATATACCGCGTCTATCACGCTATTGTCGCCGATGACGCTGAATGCGCATATCAACAATCCCATTATCAAAGTGTTGGCGATGTGTACGATATTGCGTGTGCGGCGGAGTTTGGTCTCGTCTTCGTGTTTGTCGGCGCGGAGTATATCTACTGTGACGGATGTAGTCAACGCCGTAACAGCCGACCCCGCCGATGAAAATGCCGCCGCTATCAGCCCCAAGACAAACAGGACGCTCACCGCTGCCGGTAGAAATTGATTGCCCGCAGCATCTGCGCCGGTAGCGAGGTACGGGAAAAGTTCGTCAGCCTTCAAGGGGTTGCCATTGACATCCGCCAAATGTCCGTCCACAAACAATCCCAACTGCGCCGCGTATTGGTATAGCAAAACGCCCAACGCAAGGAAAAGCAAGTTGACTGGCAGAAAACTGAATCCGTAACTTACAACGTTTTT
>DGIK01000079.1 GCA_002393195.1 Bacteroidales bacterium UBA3824
CCTGCCGACGACTTGACCGACCCCGCGCCCGCCACAACGTTCTCGCACTTGGACGCTACGACGGTGCTCAGCCGTAAGATTGCATCGCTCGGCATCTACCCGGCTGTCGATCCGCTCGATTCCACCTCGCGCATCCTTACGCCCGAAATCGTGGGCAAGGCTCATTACGAGTGCGCACAGAGGGTAAAGCAGATTCTCCAGCGTTACAACGAATTGCAGGACATCATCAACATCCTCGGCATGGAGGAACTCTCGGAGCAGGACAAACTCACCGTATCCCGCGCAAGGCGTGTACAGAGGTTCCTCTCGCAGCCGTTCCACGTAGCCGAGCAGTTCACCGGCTTGAAGGGCAAACTCATCCCGATCGAAGACACCATCAAGGGCTTCAATATGATTATGGATGGCGAGGTTGACCAATACCCGGAGGCTGCATTCCACCTTGTCGGCACCATCGAGGAGGCCATCGAGAAGGGCGAAAAACTGTTGAAGGAAACCAAATAACATTTACTGATATGAAAGTAGATATTATTTCACCGGACGATTTGATATACAGCGGCGAGGCAACCTTGGTAAGCCTTCCGGGCAGCAAAGGTGCGTTTGAGATACTCGAAAACCACGCCGCTATCATCTCCACGCTCGAAAAGGGACGCATCAAGGTGCAGACCACCGGCGAAGACGACAAGTTTTTTGATGTTAACGGCGGATTGATAGAGTTCAGCGACAATAAACTGAACGTCCTGGTCAACTAACGCCGAATTACACATTGACAAGCAAGCAATTGACCACAACCCGAAAATATAATGTTTTCGGGTTGTTTTTTTATAAAATCTAAAAACTGCCCGATAGCCAACCAAATCGGGGTAAAAAAGCATAGATTTAGTTGGCTATCACCCCAAAAAACGCCATTTTATGCCCGATAGCCAACCAAATCGGGGTAAAAAAGTATAGATTTAGTTGGCTATCGGGGGTGAAAAATCTTTTTTTGCCACATCAAAATAATTCTCTATCTTTACACACTTAAAAAGATGTAATTCAGACACTTGAAGTGAAACTTTATGTAATATCGGTTTTGTTGCTATCATTGATAGCATTAGCGCCATCGAGGGCATTGTCGCAGAACGACAGCGAACTCGACAGCGCAAGGCTATATATGGATATTGCCACCAAAAGCGACAACACCGACACCATAAAGACATTTGCAAAAAAAGCATACGAAATCGCATCGAAACACCAAAACATCCCGCTGCTCATCGATTGTTTCAACTACCTTGCATACGCTTACGGCACCGAAAGAAAATATGACTCCGCCATTGTATTCTACAAACGGCACTACATCATCGTATCCGACGACACAAGCCGTTCCCAAGATATGGCACGCACATTGGGCAACCTCGGCATCTGCTACAAAAACACCGACAAATACATCGATATGTGGAGAAGTTTCCGACAGAGCAAAACCATATTTGAGAAACTGCAAGACACCGTCAAAATTTGCTGGACCACGATGGAAATGGGCGAAGCCTACGAACATTTTGGAATGTACCAACAGGCGCAGGAACTCTACACCGAAGCATTGAAACTCGCTACCAAGCAAAACATCGCAAACGACATTGCAAGATGCCATTACAACATCGGCGACATCATACTCAAAGAAAATTTTGAGACCAAGACCGACAGCACCGCCGCAATGCTCACACGAGCCCGCGACTACATCACAAAAGCTGTGGACGAAAGTTACAACTCCGACGACATCTACGCCGACACATTGCGATACGCCGCATCACTCGCATTGTCGCAATGCTACATCGCCCTACTCCACTCCACGCCGCAGCGCGCCGACTACGCCGACAGTTGCAGCCTGCATATCGGCAAACACATCCAAGCCAAAAGCAACAAATCCATACCCGACAGCCTCGACACAGAAATCATAAAGGCAATGTTGAAAATCTACCACCGCAAACACGCCGACGCCATCCGCATACTGGAAAACGCGGCGCAACTCCCGGTAAAAGTGGCATATTCGCGAGATATGTCAGAAGTGTACAAACTGCTCTCCGAATCATACGCAGCCATCGGCAAGGTAAAAGAAGCATACACCGCCAAGAAAAAATATTACGAAATTTTCAACAAGATAACCAACGAAGAAAACGTAAAACGCTCCGCCAACTTCGCCGCACAGACAGAGATAGACGTGGAGCGCGAAAAACAACAAGAAGAAAAACACCATCGCGAAGCAGAGGAAGCCGCAAGCCAAGTGCGACGCCAGAGCATCATCAAAGGATTGTCGGTAGGGCTTGGAGTGGCTGCCGTAATCACACTTGTAATAATAGTGTCGCTCCGCAAAAAACACCGCCTCGGCAAGGAGCTCAACGACCGCAACAACCAACTCCTGGCACAGCGCAACGTCATAGAGCAACAGAAAAACGACGAGCAACGGGCGCAGTCGATAATATTATCGAGCGTAGAATACGCATCCATAATACAATCGCAAGCCATCGGCAACGAAGAGAGCGTAGCGTCCATATTCCCGGAAAGTTTCGTCTATTACCGACCGAGAAACATCGTGAGCGGCGATTGGTATATGGCAACAGCATTGAAGGGACACCGCATAATGATAGAAGCCGACTGCACCGGGCACGGCATACCGGGCGCGCTCCTGTGTATGCTCGGAGTGAGCGCGATGAAAGACATCATCAACAAACTCCGCCACACCACCTCCCCCATCCTACCGGGGCTGATGCTCGACGAAATGCGCGTTGCAGTCAAGAAAGCTCTCAACAAAGACACCGGCGACAGCAAATCCAACATCGACGACGGTATGGATATGACAATCATAATCTTGCCACCAGAGGGAGGCAAGATGCTATTTGGCAGCGCAAACCAAAACGCGGTATTAGTAAGCGGCGGCGAAGCCACGCGACTCAAAGGCGACGCCAACCCAATCGGCAACTACGTAAGGGAAAAGGCGCACTTCACCACTACAGAAATGCCCGTAACCAACGGCGACGCGGTGTACCTATTTTCGGACGGCATACAAGACCAGACAGGCGACGACGAGCGCAAATACTCGCTCAAACAACTCACAGTATTCCTCGCCAATCATTACGCACTGCCGATGAATCAGCAGAAGGCTATATTTGAAAATACCTTCGACAATTACACCGGCTCGCAGCCGCAAGTGGACGACAGAACACTCGTTGGCATAAGGATTTAATTAACAAAACGATATGAAGAAAGCAATCGCCATAATTACGATAATACTAATGTCATTGCTACTTGCACCAGATGCAACCGCGCAGGACGACGACGGCTATTACGACCCCGTTGACAGCCTGCGTGAGGCTCTTCGTACCGCTCAAAACAACAACGAAAAAGCCGAAATCTGCAAGGAAATAGGAGAAGAATCCAACGACCCGGACACCGTAATCAAATACACTCAACTCGCTCTGCGGCACATAGACCTCATCGACCTCAAAAGTATGGCGCAATGCTATTCGAGCCTTGGGTGGGCTTACTTCATCAAAAGGGATTTCGCACAGAGCCTCGACAAATACACGAGGGCGGCGGCATTGTACGAAAGAACCAACGACACAGAAACCGCATCGATGACCTACATCAACATAGCAGCCTGCCACCGCTACAGCAACAATTTCAAGGATATGTGGGACTACCTGTACCGTGGTCTCGACAAGGCGCAGCAGACCAACGACACCGTAAACATCTGCTACGCATACTCGGAGATTGCCGACGTTTACCAAAACCAAAAGATGGGCAAGATAGCCCAAGAAATGCTCCTCAACGCGCTCAAACTCGCCGAGCAGACACACGACTACGCCGAAATGGGCGTTTACGCCAAGCAACTCGGCTCCATAGCATCGCCCGAAGACACCGACATCGAAAACATAAAAATAGCCAAAAACTGGGCTATTAAAGCCGAAGAATATTTCAGCAAGGCTACGTACCTCGATAGTTACTACGAAGCGCAGCGGTACAACAACTTCGCCGTAATCACATACTGCTACCTCTCCCTCGCCAAATTCTATTACGACGATAGTTACATCGACAGCACGAGGAAGTACGTGGCACTTTACGACCATTTTGCCGACAGCATATCGCCTGTAGCCGACAATAAGATAACGAGCCTGCACATCCACGCAAGAGAATTGATGTACCAACAGAAATACCACCGCGCCATCGACATCCTGCAAAAATGCATCAACATCGCCAAAAGCGAAAACATAGAGTACCTCTCCAACATCACCTACAACCTGCTCGCCGAATCGTATGAAAAAGTAGGCGACTACCGCAACGCGCTCCAATGCCTCGACAAATACTGCGAGATAGAACAGTCGCTATACGGCTCTGACGCCGTGGCGCAGACCATTGCATACAACGCCCGCTACAAGATAGAATGTGAAAAACGCAACATCGAAGCCGAAAACAAATTAGCGATAGAGCGTCAAGAAGAAGCAGAACGCCAGAAAAAACGCACCTTTGCAGCCATAATCACGATAAGCGTCGCGGCAATAGCGATTATAGTAATCATGTTGGTATCGTGGCTCGCCACACGACGCGCCGTCAAGAAGATTGCCTCTCGCAACATTCAGATAATCAAACAGCAAGCAATGATAGAGGGACAAAAACGCGAATTGCAGGAAACCTCCGAAAAGATAAAACAAAGTATGTCGTATGCCCGACGAATCCAGATGGCTGCCACGAGTTCGCAAAACGAAATAGAGGCGATATTCCCCGACAACATCGTGATATACCGTCCGCAGGAGATAGTGAGCGGCGATTGGTACTTGGCAAAAAGCACAGAGCACGAAAGATACGTGGCAGTAGGCGGCAGCAGTCAGCACGGCGTACCGGGCGCTATGGCATGTATGCTCGTGGTAGATACCCTCAAGGAAATCACCAGCAACATACCGGCTGACGCCAAGGTGTCGCCAGCCGAAATCCTCGCACAAGTGCAAAACAAGGTGAGGAGTTCCATTGGCGCGGGCGTAGAGATTGCAATCTCGATATGCATCATCGACGACAACAATCTGATGCGCTTTGCCGCCATCAACAACGACGCCATCATCGTGCGCGGCAACACGTCCGACATTCTCAATTCAAGCAAACGAGAAGACGTTGTAGTACAATTGATTGAAGGCGATTACCTATTCCTTTACTCCAACAACACACGCCGCCTGATGTCGTCCAACGGCAACACGCCAGATGCCATCTGTCAATCGCTCGCCACACATCAATCCGACGAGCCGCAGACCGCCATAGAGACCATTGCCGGCAACAACCCACAATCCGGCGACATCACAATAGTTGGCGTCAGGATATGAATTTTTCATAAAAATCCTCACAATTCCGAAACAAAATCAGCCGCAATTCCGTATAATGATAATGGTGATTTATGCGCCGCACCATTACACGATATGAAACGCTGCCTTACATTAATAATATGTCTCATAATGGCACTCAACGCCACGCCTCAAAGCGATGATTTCTTCGACAGCCTATTGCGACAGGCAGCCGAAGCCGACAGCGATACCTCCAAAGCAAAAATCTACGTCGAAATTTCTGCAAAAGTTACCGACCCCGACACCATAATCAAATACAGCAAACTCGCAATAGACATTGCGCGGCGTTACGACGACAAGTGGACTCTCATGGCGAGTTACGACAACATCGGATGGGCGCAATACTACAATATGAAATTCAACGACGCAATAGAATCATACACTCAGAGCATCAAATACGCCACCGAACTCGGCGACAAGCACTTCATAGGTGCCACGAGCCTCAGCCTCGGCAACGTGTATTATGAAATGTCCGAAATTTCCAAAATGTGGGATGCATATTACAGGAGCCTCGACATATTTACGGAACTCAAAGACACTGGCAACGTCTGCATCGTAACACGCATCATCGGGCAATCATTTGCAAGCGTAGGCATGTACAAAGCGGCGCAAGAGCAATACCACAAATCGCTCAACCTCAGCATACAAATGAACGACACAGTACAGATGGCATACGACTACCGCAATATCGGCGAGACATACCTCCAACAATTTGGCGAAAGCAACTCACAAATGTCAGCGCAGGGAATCGTTACCGCAAAAAGATACCTAAAAATAGCCGAGCGAATGATGCCAGATTTCGACAACGACTACACCACAGCCGAGCGAATCGGCAATTACATCTCCCTTGCCGACTGTTACGCAAAACTCGCCAAAAAGCTGGGAAAACGCGAATACATCGACAGCTGCCGGCATTACCTCAACCTATTCAAACAAAAACACCTTTCGGAAACCGAAAGCTACCTCCTCGCATCACAGACGGAGGCAGACATGCTCATGCTCGAAGGCAAACACTCCCAGGCAATCCCCATATTATCGGAAGCCCTACAAACCGCAAGCGAAGAAGGATCCGAACACAATGAAATGTCCATCAGCAAGCGGCTATCCGAATGTTATGAGCACAACGGCGACAAGGCAAAGGCTCTCGACGCATTCAAACGCCACTACGAACTCAAAATCAAAATAGCCAACGAAACCGAAATGCGCCGCGCCTCCGAGTATTCTGCACAGCAGGAAATCAAAGACGAAAAAGAGCGCATAGAACAAGAACGAATCATCAACGAAGAACGCCGTCAACGTCAGAAGGCTATCAACACCGCGCTACTCGTCATCATCACAATGATGACAGTGATAGTATTCCTCGTGTACAAAGCATTCCGCCAAAAACGCCGCTCCAACGAAGTCCTGATGGGCAAAAACGCCATACTCGCCCAGCAGAAGGAAGAGATTGCCACCCAAAACGACGCCCTCCGGGAAAAAAGCGAAGAAATCGCAAGCCAGCGCGACCTCCTCGCATCACAAAAAGAAAGCCTCGCCCGCACCAACCGTCAGATGCGCGATTCCATCACATACGCACAGCGCATACAGCGCACCGTGATAACATCGCAGGAAGAGATGGACGCCATATTCCCGCAAAATTTCGTGCTCTACCGCCCGAGAGACATCGTGAGCGGCGACTTCTACCGAGTGGATTCCATCCGTGGGCACAAGATAATAGTTGTAGCCGACTGCACCGGACACGGCGTACCGGGCGCACTGCTCAGCATGATGGGCATCAGCGCATTGAAAGACATCTTGGGACAACTCGAAATCACTGGCGGCGACATCAACCCGGCGGCGATATTGCAACAACTCCGCGAGTTTATCAAACACTCATTCAACAAAAACACCACCGACGACGGCATGGATATGTCGATATGCGTACTGCGTCCCGACGGAGAGACGATGGACTTTGCAGGAGCCAACCAAAACGCAATCATAGTCCACAACGGCGAGATTACGCGCATTAAGGGCGACTTTATGCCCATTGGCAACTACGTAAAAGAAGGAGACTTCACGCCGCACCAAATCAAAGTAACCAAAGGCGATATGCTGTACCTATTCACCGACGGCATACCCGACCAACTCGGCGGCGCAGACTTCTGCAAATATTCGCTCCGCCGACTCACCGACCGCCTCGCCGCCCTCAGCAGTTCAGACCTCGACAAACAAATGTACGACATAGAGCGCGACATAGAACTCTGGATGGGCGACAAAGCCCAACTCGACGACATCACGCTGCTCGGAGTAAGAATTAATTAATGCATAATTCATAATTCATCAAATCAACCCGTCTGGAAGACGAAATATCTATAACACTGTACATTGGCGGCGTAGCCGTTAATATGCAGGGAGGGGCATAAAAACACAAAAGCAGACCTTTCCAGGCCTGCCCTTGCTACTAATTCTTAACCTAAACCTAATATTATGAAAAGACAATTAAAAAAAATAAAAATACAAATAACAACAATTAAAACTCAAAAACTAATTTCTATCATTTACACTGCAAAATTACACCAAATTTTTGACATAGATATTAAAATAGGATTAACAATGTATTATAAAAATGTAACGGATACACCCATAACAAAACAGGAGAAAAACCCTGTCGGCTTTTCTCCTGTCTGATTGTTGCAACAAATATCTAAATTAAGCCTTGATTAAGCGGCCTTGGCGAGCGAGTTGACATGATGAGCCAACTTAGATTTGAGGTTAGCCGCCTTGTTCTTGTGGATGACATTCTTCTTGGCGAGCTTGTCGATCATTTTAGATACCAAGGGGAGCGACTTCTCAGCCTCCTCCTTGTTGTCGCATGCGCGGAGCTTGCGTACTGCGTTGCGCATTGTAACCGCGTAGTAGCGGTTGTGAAGCCTGCGGGCTTCGTTCTGCCTAATTCTCTTCTTTGCAGATGCGTTATTAGCCATTGTTCTGTTACTTTTATTATTAGTTAACTAAATTATTTTCATTGTATTAACGAACATGCCCGTATGGACATTTTCAGACTGCAAAATAAACACATTTTATCCAAATAACCAAAAAAAAATTCATCAAGTCGCATTTTTTTTTTAATATTGCGCTCTGAATAGTTGTAAGGCACATTTTTTACTATCACAATGAACAAGATAAGCATCATAACGGTGGTCTATAACAGCGAAAAATACATCCGCCGCACCATCGAGAGCATCGTCGGGCAAGATTATCCCGCGATAGAATACATAATCATCGACGGCAAGAGCAAGGACTCTACGATGCAAATCGTCAACGAGTACCGCGACCGCATCGCCGTCATCATCTCCGAGCCCGACAAGGGGCTTTATGACGCGATGAACAAGGGGCTGAGGCTCGCCACCGGCGATTACGTGCTATATATCAACAGCGGCGACGCACTGCCCTCCCCTACCCTGATGTCCGATATTTTCGGCAACGCGCCCGCCGACAGCGACGTCATCTACGGCGACACGCACATCACCGACGAGGACGGCAACATCCTCCACAACCGCCGTCACCGCCCGCCGGAGCATCTCACGTGGCGCGATTACAAGCGCGGAATGCTGGTCTGCCATCAGAGTTTCATTGCAAAAAGGACGCTCTGCGACGAGTACGACACCAATTACCGCTACGCGGCTGATTACGATTGGTGCTTGAATATATTATTGAAATCAAGAGTAGTAACCAATTATGGCAAAGACATTTCGCTCTTTATGGACGGCGGACAGACCAAGCGCACCATCGTGCCGGGATTGAAGGAGCGTTACCGCATTATGTGCAAATATTACGGCAAGGCAAAGGCTACATTCTGGAACTTCATCCTCGGCGTCAAATTCGGGTGGTGGATGATATGGCACAAGTGGTTTTAACAAGAAGTTAACATACATTAAGAACAATTCAAACCGATTAACAAAAACACTTTGTAACTTTGCAGCGTGAATAGAGGAGAATTGTTTTTTTTCATATATTGGTTTAAGTTGATATTAGTAATTGTACACTTGGGAGACTCTGCAAAGAGCCTCCCATTTTTTTTGCAACAAAAACCCTGCACATCATAGCGAGTTGGCGTATGATGTGCGGGGTTATCGAATCTGATACCCGCCGATAAGGATGTCGTCGAGCTGCTCATTGTCGCCGCGCCAAAGTTCCAAGGCGGTATTGAGGAGGCTCGATTGCTCCGACGCCGATTTGGTCTTGCAATTGATATCAACGAGAAGTTGTTTGAGGCGACGGGAGGTGTATTTTTGGTTGTCGTCGCTAAACTGGTCGGCGTATCCGTCGGAAAACATATAGATGTAGTCGCCGTGCTGTACGTCAACATCGCGGTTTTCAAAAGGCTTCAATTTCAGGTAGATGCCTATCGGACAGCGGACAGGCTTGTATTCTGTGAGTTCCGAGCCGCGCACGAGGTACATGCCGTTGTTGGCGCCGGCAAACTGCATCTTCATCGTATTCAAATTCAATATGCAGAGAGCCATATCCATACCGTCCTTCTGCTCGGCGGGAGAATTTGTCTGTTTCAGGGTGCTGATGACCTTACGGCGCATTTCTTCGAGGATTTGGGCGGGATGTGTGCTCGAATTGAAATCTACACAAATTTCATTCAAGAACGATACGCCGAGCATACTCATAAACGCGCCCGGCACACCGTGTCCCGTGCAATCGGCAACCGTGAAAATCACAGTGTCGCCAATGCGTTTCATCCAATAAAAATCGCCCGAAACGATGTCGCGTGGCCTCCAAAACAGGAATACGTCCTGGAACGATTCTTTGAGGATTTCTTCGGACGGCAGCACGGCGTCTTGGATGAGTTTTGCGTATGTGATGCTCGCCGTTACGGCGCGGTGGTCTGCCTCTATCTTGTCTTTGATGGATTGTATGTGCTGACGCTCCTTCTCGATGGATACGCTCATATCCCAAAGCATCTTGTTGCGCTCTGCGAGCTCCTCCTGCTGTGCTTCGAGTTTTTTCTGTTCGAGGGCTATCTTTTCGGTGTCGATGAGTTGCGCCATTTGAGTGTCGGCGGAGGAAGTGGAGTCCTGCGGCTGCGGCTCGGCAGATTGGTGCTTGATGTCCGAATTGACGGCTTTTAGGCGCGTGATTTCGTCCTCAGCCTCGCGCAAAAGGTTGGAATACTGCGAATGGGCGCGGCGCACGGCTTTGGCGACTATCTTCTTGTAATTGAAGGCGGCATAGACAATCGCCGCCGCAAGAAGCGTAGCTATTATAATGAGCGTTATTTCGAGTGAGGATAGTGTCATGGTTGAATGGCTATTGTATTGAGGTCGTCGGTGTTGTATATATAGATGTTGTCGATTTTGGTGCTGTTGAAATAATCGGTGCCGTAATCGAATTTGCGTTCGAGGAATACGTTGTAACCCTTGAGACCATCAGATGACACGCCGTATATCTTTACGTCGTAATCCACGGTTACGGAATCCTTTACAGAGCCGTCCTGATTGCTTAGCCTCGCGATTTTGCCATAATAATTTTCCACAGTGTAGTACTGCTTGTTGAATTTCATGTCGTAGCCCGTCACAATCATATTGTCGTTGACGACATTGAGGCTTGTCACGGTGTACAAATGTATTGTGTCGGACTCAAAAACAAGATTGCCCCGGCTGTCATACTTGTCGATTACCACGTTTTTGGAAGCCGAATATTTGATGTTGAGAAAATAAAAATATCTGCCAAAGCATTTGATGGAATTTGACGCGGCATTCACCTCCGGGGACAAGTGTATTGTATTGATGTACTTGCCGCCGAGCGACACCACATCCAATGCAGTCTGCCAATTTGAGTCTTGATACATTATGACAATGGACTCTCCAGTGCAAAAAAATTCTGTTGCATGAGCGAGGTGGCCGTCATCTTCTATCCTGATGTCGCCAGCATAACGACCTTGCTCGTCAATGACGTATAGCAAATATCCAGTGTCGTCTTTTGTGAAAAATGCAAACCGCCCGTCTTGCAGCGTATTGCCAAGCGAAAAGGTGGTCATCGGCCTATCCACTATTGTAGAGACATGATATCTAACATTGAGTTTTTCATCCAGACAGACAAGCAGATAGCAATATTTTTGGGACTCTACTTCGGAACAAAAGTAGATGAAAACGTTGTTATTGTAATCGACGCACATATTGGCGGCATACTTGCGTCCCTTGACATCTACCAGGCTGACGCTCACAGAATCAATAGAGCCGTTGCCATACAATTTGGCAACGGTATGATTGCCAAGGGTGTCGGTGTCCCAAAGTCCTACAAATGAGCCGTCGGCGAGCGTGGCATAGGCGTATGGTTTGACACTGTGGGACTTGACCCTGACATCGCCCGACGAGACGTAAACAGTGTCTTCCTTGGCGCACGATGCCAAGAGTACCAAGAGCGTTATTATGACGTAATGAAATGGTTTCATATCGGATGAATTATTTGGTATTGTAGCCGTAATGGAATTTGGCAACGGTTTTGTACTTGAGGTTTAGCTTTACACCCAGAGATAGCGACATCTCCCTGATGTAAAAAACGTCGGGGATATAAAGGTGCTTGTACACGATGTCGGGATGGAGGTACTGCTTTTTGGTGTCGTAAAAAGTCTTGGTGTCCATCGACATGCACACCTCGCCAAACAGGGTGAGACGGTGGATATTATAACTAAGCCTTACGCCGCCAAGCACAGAGTAATTTACCTTGTTTTTATCGTCGGCATTCGACTTTTCAATTCGGTCGTCCACAGAGCCAATCAAACTGTGGGTGGATGTTATGTCTGACTTGACGATAATCTTTGGCTGAAAACCCGCAAACACCGACGGCACAAAAGCCGCGCGCCTGCGGTACAGACCGGCTTCGATGCGCATGGGAAATGCGATAGTGGTGTATTCGTCGCTGAATTTGTAAGACGACATCTCGTGCCGCCTGATAGAGCGGGTGTAAGAGGTGTGAGTCAATGTGGGACTCACCGACACCGAGAGCCATTTGAGCGGATGATACTCAAAACCCACCTGAAACCCAAACGAATTGAATTTGTAATCGGGCTTGCGCTGCATTGTATCGTTGCTGATTACAAACACGGTATCTACCTTTGCCATGACGATATTGTTGGACAGAGCCAGCCACACGGAAAATTTTGGCATGGTGTAATAATTGTCGAGCAATTCGCGAAAAGACACGGGATCGAAGAGGGTGGTTTCGTAAAACGGGTTTTTCTGATAAAAAAGTTTTGCCAGGCTGTCTGCCTCCTCGTTGAGTTCCATTTCCTTGTATGCGGCGATGGCATATTTGAGGTGAAATTGATGTTCGAGCTTGTCGAAATCGGCGGTGGACATCTTACGAGAGTGAGCGATAGCCTCGCGGTATTTGCCCGCCGCATACAGATTATATAAAGTGCGCAAATCCTCGTTGGCGATAAAATCGTTGTTGGAAGCCACATGCACCACCGAATGATTGTCGGCGGTAGGTGCGTTTTTGGAGGCGGCGTTCTCGTACAGCGGTATATAGGGCAGAGTGTCGGTTTGGGCGGATGCCACAAGTGCCGTCCATACCATCACCGTAATCGTCAATATGCTGAAAAAAAATCGTTTCATAATTCTCAATAGCAAAAAATCATTTTTCCGAAAATTCGCGTCCCAAAATCAAATCCCATTCGGTCGGCGAGAGCGGCGCGAGATTGAGCGCAAACAGCGTCCTGGCGTATATTACCGGGTCGGTGTCCAAGAGGTACATCTTGTTGTCGTCGGTCATTACAAAAAGAACGCCCTTGTCGTTGAATCCCATGCACTTGATTTTGCGGTTGCCGATGCTGTGTTCCTCGATTACGAGAGGCTTTTCGTTGAAATCGTTGGTATTGATGAGCGCGATGCGCATATCGGCGGACGACGACGCGAGAATGCCTGTACGCTGGTCGTATAGGATGTTTTCGAGTTTTGAGTGTGCGCCCGCCATCGTCTGCGCCGGGGTATCGTCTATAAGATTTACAAACTGGATGTACCCGTCGCTGTTGCAGACGGCAAGGAGATTCTTGTCTGGAATTGCCGCCATCTTGAATGAATTTTTGTCATTGCGAGGCGGCAGTACATCCGATACGATGTCGTTGTCGTAGTTCCACTTTTTGAGGCTTCCATTGTGGCACAGCACATAAACCTCGTTGTCGCCGTGGAAATAGATGTCGGAGATTTTGGTATCGAAATTGTGCACAGCGTGGGGCTTGTCGAGGCTTTTCATGTACATCATCTCAACAACTCCCTTGGTATATGCCACCACAAACTTATTTTGATCGGGCGAAAGTGATGCTGCTTGTATGTAGTCGTTGTGGACAGGCAGATGCGGATGCACCTTGGCGTATGTATCGAGGACGTATGAATTGCGGTCTTTGGTGGAATATGCCACGAGAGTGGGCGTGATGAACACCGCACGTTCTATCGGGGTGTGCGCCACCTGATTGTTGTTGTCGTATGCGGCAGACTGTATCTCGCCGTTGCTGAGTATTCTGTGCATAATAATTGAGCCGTCGTCGCCAATGGTAACTATGCGATTGTCGGCATCTATCGTGAACGACTTGAAGGGGCCACCTTTCAACATACGACCGCCAAGGAGTTCGTTTTGTTCCAATGCAAACAGCATAGCGTCATAGAGGTCGGGGCTTATCTTGTCGTTGCCGCCACGGAGGTTCATCTGACAGGCTGTATTGGCAAGGCGGAGGTTGAGCGACTTGTCCTCATAACTGTTTTTTGCCTTCATAGCGAGGGTGTTGCAGAGGGCGACGTAATACAATTTGGCGGCGGAATCGCTCGCCCGCTGCGCACGTTCCATCTCTTTGAGTGCCACCTGACGCGCACTGTCGGCTGCAAGTTTCTGATTGTATGCAAATTCGGCGTTGTGCATAGCACTATCGCGCATACGGTCGGCTTCACGTTGTGCAATCTCCGCCAAACGACGCGCACTGTCGGATTCGTTTTTGGCTTCCAACGCTTTTTGACGCTCCTCACGAGCGACGTCGCGCTGTTGGTTGGCTTCTTTCTCTGCCTTCAATGCGGCATCAGCCTGTTTCTGAGCCTCATCCTGCGCTTCTTTGGCAGCCCTGGCGTTTCCTTCGGCGAGAGTCTTCTGCTTGTCTGCCTCGCTCTTTTCGCTCAACGCCCACCAAGAGAATGCAGCGAGACCAAGCACAAAGACCAACATACCTATAAGTATGCCAATGGTCTTATGACGACGCGCCCTTTCGTCTGCGATGATGGCTTCGTGGCTCTGCTTCATATATTCGTCGCACTTTTCCATACGGTTGGTGGCGGCGAGCAGCTTTTCCTTGGGCGGACGCTGCGAATTGTCGTGCTTGAGAATCCAATACGGATTTGGACGGCAACGTTCATACCAATCGTTGAAGAAGGCGTAGTTGCCGGATGCCAACAAAAATTCCGGGCTGCGTCCGTTGTCGATCCAACGTTGCACCTGCGAATTGAAGTCGTTGTACTCTTTGAGGTTGTCGAGTTCCTCGATGTCCCACTGCGAGAGCATCTCCCAATTTCGTATCAACGCCTCGTGGGTAACGTCCAAAACCGTGTCGCCAGGCAGAAACTGCGATTCTACCGAATTGTCCATCATAAAGGGACGGAGCAGCGTGTTTTCCTGCGCACGGAATATATTGAGTACGCCACACACCGTGGCGTTGGTGATATTTGGACGGTTGATGATGCCGGTGATTTCATTTACAGTGCAACGGTTGCGCACTTGGCGGTTGTTGTCGATTTTGGTGAGGGTCTTGAACGCCTTTTCTATTATCATCTTGCTCTCCTCTGGCGAGATGGACTTCTCCGCCCAATTGGCGTTGCGCATAAAATGGTCGTAAGCCGATTCGTACAACGTTCCGGCGTGTGCGTTGAGTACGTTGTTGAGGTCGGGCTTCTCAAAATATTTTTTCTGATAATACGGCAATGCGGCGTACCAGGTGTCGAAATCCTTGCGCTCCTCGGCGGTGAGCGATTCCCTGCTGATGCCGGCTATTTTGGCGAGATGGAGCAGGTCGAGAGCAGAACGTCCGTTGTCAGCGGTTTTCCAAAGGAGGTTGAGCGCGTGTTGCAGCACCGGCAATTGGTCAAAACCCGAATTAAGGTTGTTGATGAGCACTTCCGTAAGCCTCGACGAAACTCTGCCTCCCGCCAACAATGCGGGTTCTTCTATTACTTGACGTATCTCAGTCCTTTTCAACTGAGGCACAAAGAATTGGCTATAAGCAATAAATTCTGGCAAATCCTTGAACACCGTGCACTGCGATATAAAATCGCTCCTCATCGTGAATATCACATATACCGGCAATTGCCTTGCGATGGAGATTCTCACGGTCTCCAAGAGGAGGTTGATGGTAGTGTAAGATTCGGTGCTGGGCGTGCCGTCGTGGAAGTTTTCGGTCATTGTGAACACTTCCTCAAACTGGTCGGCGATGATAAGAAGGTTTTTGCCACGGTTGGCGGCGGCGGTGGTATTGCCGTCGTCATAAAACTCAGAATTGGTATATAAATCGACGAGAGCGGAGAAGCCACGCTGGAGTTCGCGGATGGTGTAGTTGTAATCGAGTTGCATCTCCTTTGCCGCGCTTTCGGCGAGGCTTGTGAGAGGGTTGCGCTGCGGCTTGAAGTCGCACACGAGCCAACTATTGAACTTTGCCCTCGAAAAACCCGCCCTGATGTACGGCACCACTCCGGCATAGACCATCGACGACTTGCCGTCGCCCGAAGCACCGGTGATGAACGCCATCTTGTTGGCTTCGAGGAGTTTCACAATCTGCCTGATGTGCAAATCGCGCCCCTTGAAGAAGATTGCCTCCTCCTCTGTAAACGGTCTCAGCCCTGGATATGGACAGATTGTCGATGTCATTGATTTCTCCTTAGTAGCCTAATTTTCAAACTGCAAAGTTAACAAAAATTAATGTAATGTTGCAAAAAAGTTGCCAAAACTGATTATTTTTTATTTACAACGAAACAATCAATGTTAATTTTGCTTATCCAAAAATACTTTGATGTCGAGTGGGATGCGGAGTTGCTCATCAACGGTACAAGCCATAATGCCATTGAACACCTTCTGCTCGTCGGTGCTGGCGTGTTCGCTGTTGCCTGCGATGAGGAGCGGCGTGTTGCTGCTATTGCCGCCGGTATCCTTCCACACTTGACGCGCAAACGGCACAGCCCAATCACCGGCGTAGTTGTAATAAATGACGCCTATCTTGCTGTGCGCGAGTTGTTCGCGGATGAAAGTATTGTAATCGAGGTCGCTCGCAATGCTGAGAGGCAGTTTGATGACCTTCTGCACGTCGCGGAGCATATTGAAAATGCCGGAAGCCGACTCGTCGTCAAGTTCGTTGTACATAAAGAAAATGTCGGCAGATTCGTGCTGCGACGAAGCGGGCTGCTTTACATTCATTATCGTCCTCAAATCTTCCACGAAGACAATCGGCGAGGGCTTGTCGCAATATACAGTGTTTTCCACGATGTCGCGGCGGATGTCGTTGATGAAAGGCACGATGCTGCCCGACGACTTGTGCGGATTCCACAAAAACATCTTGAAATTGGGACCGCAAAGCGATTTGGCAATGCGGTACTGCACGCCCGCCGCAGAGTCGTAGCCGGGAGTGTCGGGCGTACTGATGTCGGTGGAGCCAAGTATGTGGACGCTGCAATCTGCGCTGTCAATCTTGCTATTGGCGTCGTCATACAACAATCCCTGCCCATCAATGATGTCTATGCCTGCCTTGACGAGTACGTATTTCAATTCCTGCCTTACCTCCGACATTTCGTCGGTAACATCGGCGAGAAATACCGAAAATTTTTTATTGTAAAGATTGATGTACATATTCAATTTGCAAAAATAGCAAATTTTATGCTACAAGTGATTAATTATGCAATTTTTTTTCGTTAACAATAATTAATATACACCAAACGTTTTTATTAGCGAAAATAATTGCAGAATGTTTCCAATTTTAACAACAAACAAAATGAAAAGAGTATTAATGACAATTTTGGCTGCGGTGCTTCTTGTAACAGCATCCACAGCACAGAGCCTCAAATTCCAGTCTTTTGCCGACAGCATTGGCGTAAAGCAGAAGGGCGTTCCAATTTCGTCAAGCGTCAAGGTGGACTTCCCCGTGAGCGGTCCGTCGGCATTGGTCAATGCGTTGAAGGCAGCCTTCTCGGAGCGTTACAAGATTCCGGTGGCACAGATTACCGACGGCAAGACCTTCGCCAACAAACTCGCAAACAAGAACGTCGCGGACTTAAAGAAGAAGTTTGTGGAGGATTTTGAGGAGGACGATATGATTCCCGAACTCTACATCAACAACATCATCGAGAAGCTCAATGAGACCGACAAGATTGTAACAATCGCGTATGGCGGCAATATCTTCTACGGTGGCGCACACGACGATTACTATGGTTACGGCATCACCTACAACAAATCTACCGGCAAGGCTCTCGACACCTACGACATCCTCAACGAGGACGCCTGGGAGCAGATTCAGGACAAGATTGCGGCAGGCCTGCGCAAGTATTTCGACGTGAAGACCAACAAGGAATTGGCTGACGAACTGTCTGGCGAGGGCATCATCTGCGACAACAACAATTTCTACATTCCGATGCCCGAAGCAATCCCCTTCGTGAACAACGGCGAACTGATTTTCGCATACGGCACCTACGAAATTGCCCCCTTCGCAGCCGGAATGCCCGAAGTGAGCATCCCACTGAAAGAGATTATGCAGCATTTGAAAGCGGAGTTCAAGGCATTGGTGAAGTAAAAGGACATTAAAGTTTTTTAACATTTGATTTTTTGCATCTGCAAAACGTTAATTTATTAATTATCAGATAGTTTCAAAAACTAAAACGGGCGGAAACTTGCATTTTTTGGCAATTTTCGCCCGTTATAAGTTTTGTTTTGCTCAAAATAATTGTATATTTGTGCAGCGAAACAAATGTTGACAATATGGAAAAAATCATTGGCAGGGATGCGGAGATGCAGAAATTCCGCGAATGGTACGATTCGGACAAAAACGAGTTTATCGCGCTGTACGGACGCAGGAGGGTTGGCAAGACCTTCCTCGTAAAATCGTTTTTCAACGAAAAGTTTGATTTTTACGCGTCGGGGGTGATAGACGGCTCTATGGAGACACAGATTGAAGCCTTCAACACCGCCCTTGCGCGGTACGGCTATAACGGTCAAAAGGCTAAAACGTGGACGGAGATTTTCACACAACTTGCAGACCTGTTGGAGGCAAAAAGCCGCAAAAAGAAAAGCCGGATTGTAGTCTTTTTGGACGAACTGCCGTGTTTCGACACGCCGAGGTCGGGATTTCTGCCTGCACTCGACCAATTTTGGAACAGTCGCGCATCGTGGCTCAACAATATTTATTTGGTGGTGTGCGGCTCGGCGACGTCGTGGATGATTCAGAATATCGTCAACAACAAGGCGGGGCTCCACAAACGCACCACGCACACAATGCACCTGCGCCCCTTCACGCTCGGACAGACCGAGGAGTATCTCAAAAGCCGACGATTCCGTTGGCCGAGGATTGCCGTGTTGCAGATTTATATGGTGCTTGGCGGCGTGCCGTATTACCTGAGTATGCTCGACAGCAAGAAAAACGTCCCCGACAACATCGACACCCTGTTTTTTTCGCAGGAATCAGAATTTGAAAACGAGTTCGGATTGCTGTTTGCCTCGCTGTTCAAAAACGCCGATTCTTATATGGAAATCATCCGCCTATTGTCCAACAAGCGCGACGGTTACACGCGGTCAGAAATCGCTGCCGCACTTCAAATCCCTGACAACGGGCATCTTAGCAAGATGTTGGACAACTTGGAATATTGCGACTTCATAAGGCGGTACAACAACGGACTGTTGCAAAAAAACGGCATTTACCAACTTGTGGACTTGTTTTCGCTGTTTTATCTCAAATTTTGCACAAGGCGCATCACCGACGAGCATTTTTGGCGCAACGCCCTCGGCACATCGGAGCAAAACGCTTGGTACGGACTCACCTTTGAGCGCGTATGCCTGTTGCACGTAAGGCAGATAATCCACGGATTGCATTTGGACACGATACGCCACGAATATTACGCTTGGCGCAGCACAGGCAGCCCCGCCGTGCAGATTGACCTGATAATCGACCGCGCCGACGACATCGCCACAATCTGCGAAATGAAGTATTCAAAAGACGATTACAGTCTTACAGAAAAGGAATACCGCAACATAATTCGCCGTATGGAGGCATTTCAGGCCGCTTCAAAGCGGAAGGACGGCGTTCAAGTGGCAATCGTCACCACATACGGACTTACCGATAACACATATTCGGAAATCTCCCCCGTGGCAATCACGATGGAAGAGTTGTTTGGATAATACACATTAAAGTTTTTTAACATTCAATCTTTTGCACCTACAAAACATTAACTCGCTCATTATCAAATAGTCCCAAAATCTCAAACGGGCGGAAACTTGCATTTTTTTGCAGTTTCCGCCCGTTATAAGCTAAAATCATATTACTAAGCCAGCACCATCTCCACCGCGCCTCTCATTCCGTTCTTTTGAATGATATCCAAATCCTCGGTCAGCATCTCCGTCAGACCGGGGATTTTGTTTAGGTCTTCGTCCCAAATGCGGTCTGCCGCGCCGAGGACGCCTTTGGCAACTTCGGCGGTGTTGTTGGTTGACCAAAGGGATTTGAGAAGGGCGAGGATTTCGGGGGCGTCGTTGGGGGTGATGAGGTCGTCGCCGCGTTTGCCGCCCTTGTAATACGTGCAGATGGCTGCAAGTCCAAGGACGATGCACTTCGGAAGGCTACCTTTGCGGTCGAGATAGATTTTGAGGGCGGGAAGGTCGCGGGTCTTGAACTTCGGGAACGAATTGAGCATAATGCTTGTTACAAAATGCTTTACGTATGGATTTTTAAAGCGATTCTTCACATCGTTGGCAAACTTGGTGAGTTCGTCTTTCGGGAGATTGAGAGTGGGCAAAAGTTCGTCAAGCATCACCTTGTCGATGAAACGCCCAACGAGCGCATCCTCGCAACATTCCCTCACGGTATTCAATCCGCTGAGATAGCCGACCGGGGAAAGGACAGTGTGAGGACCATTCAAAAGCGTAACCTTGCGCTCGTGGTACGGAGCCTCCGACGGTACAAACTTGACATTCAATCCGGCTTTGTCGGCAGGGAACTCGGCAGAGAGCGATTCGGGGGCTTCTATCACCCAAAGATGATACACCTCGCCAACAACCAACTGATTGTCATCAAAGCCAATACGCGCCTTGATAGCGTCGGCATTGTCCTTCGGGAAACCCGGCACAATGCGGTCAACGAGCGTTGAATATACGGGGCAAGCGGTTTCAAACCAATTCTTGAAATCTGCGCCGAGATTCCAATGGTCGATGTATTGTAATATGCACTCCTTCAATTGTTTGCCATTGTGGAAGATGAGTTCGCAAGGCAGAATGATGAAGCCTTTGGACGTGTCGCCTTTGAAATACTCATAACGATGATGGAGCAATTGCACGAGTTTGCCGGGATACGATGCGGCGGGCTTGTCGGTGAACTTGCACGCGGAGTCAAAAACGATGCCCGCCTCGGTGGTGTTGGAGACCACGAAACGCATTTCGGGCTGTTCGGCGAGTTGCAGGTAATCATCAAAATTCTTGTAAGGATCAATGCCACGGCTGATTACGTCGATGAGTTCAACGGTGTCAACAGCATTACCGTCGCTGTCGAGACCTTGGATATTGACGTGATAGAGGCAGTCTTGATCGGTGAGGTTTTTGATTTTGCCGCCCGCCCTCGGCTGCACGGCAACGACAGAGCCGTTGAAATCGGTCTTTTGGTTGGTCTTCTGGATAATCCATTCCACAAAAGCGCGGAGAAAATTGCCCTCGCCTATCTGAATCACCTTTTCGGTGTAAGTGTTTTTGGTTGCAGTATTTTTGTTGAGTGTTTTCATAATGTAGTATCAATGATTAACATTTTGCAAAGTTAGTATTGTTTGCGCGATTTCACAAAAAAAATTTTTGGAAATTCAAGGAAAAAGATTATTTTTGCAGAAATATTAAATACTACGGATTATGACACCAAACGAACTTCAACTTTCTGCAATTAAGATGCTTAGCGGTATTGATAGTAATAAGAGTGCCGATACCATAGAAAAAATTTGGTCATTTATCAACGATTTGGTAAATGTCAAGAAACAAACGAAGAAACGCGCTGTCGCTCAGACAACTACCGAAGAATGGACTGAGGAAGAAGAGCGCGAGGCATTTTTGTACACATCAAAAGTCAATGCTGCAAAAATAATGGCTAAATACTTGTAACCTTAGTCACGGTTCATTTTTTTCAAATCAATTTTCAGGCTTCCTGCGATAAGGCTGATTTTGGCACAGACCAAAATCGATGGCTGCGAATTTGAAACCCATAAATAATGTGTTGAATTTGTCGGTATGAGGGACAAAAATTTTTTTGTTTTGGTTTCCGTTTGATTGTTGATGATTTTCAATTCAATCTTTTTGCAATCAATATCGTCGACCGTTTTATAGCCACAAAATTTGACGTTCAGGATGCACGGCGAATTGTCAAAAAAAAGATTGATTTGTCTTTCAGTCTGTTCCTTGAAAAAATCGTTCTCCATAATAAGCAACAATGCTGACACAAAATCGTATGTGTTGGGCACAATCTTGTAACTACCGGCAATTGAGTTTGTTACAATATTATTTTCTCGGTCAAAATCCAAATTTATGTTAAAAACGGAATCCTTTGATTTGGAAACCTTTTCTATTTTCAAAGGTAAAAAATCATCGTCCTTGTCAATGTAACAATCGTATTGCTCGTCAACTTTAACAACTAAATCTGCCAAACCACACGATTTCCCCACCGCCGAAATTTTTATATTGTTGTTGTTTTCAGAGATTTTTACGTTTATCTCGGCGCATTTCACAAATGAATAACCGACAATATAATTCAATTCAGTATTTTGTGCCGACAGCGTAGTCGAAATAATACAAAGCAACAGAAACAACAGTTTTTTCATAACAAAAAAGCCGTATTCGCATCAAGTGAATGAGCAAATACGGCTCGGAATTGGATGATGTGTGAATTTTTAATTTACTTGAATCTCGGTGTCGGAAGCGACAGCAACATTGATGACACCGGCCGGTGCAACAGCGTCCTCACCTTTCATCAAAGCAAAGAGCCAACACAAAACGCCAGTGAGGATAAGCGAGGTTACCATTTTGCTTTTGCCTTCGGCGTTGACGTCGCTGTTGGTCAGGAATACGTTGGTGCCATCCACAGCCTGTACAGTTTGAATCTGTACGGTGAATTTGCCCGGCAGACCAATCATCCTGCGATGCTGTGCGCTTACCACAGTACCAGTTGCGGACGCGCCCCTTTCAATCACGACTTTGCCGCCCGCCTTGATGTCTTGCGCAACAGTGAAGGTTACGGTCTGACCGGTTTGGAGCGTGGCGCTCGAAAGGGTGGTGAGCGTCTGCAACGGTATCATCGTACCTGCCTTCAAAGTTACGTTGCCCTCGATGTCGTCTTCGTCATCGCCGTCGCCATTGCCCGATACCGGGACATACGGCGTGAAGGACATCAGGAAAATTGACATTGCCAAAAGCACCGCTGTGGGCTTGGTCAACCAAGAATTGAGAATTTTTGTAAACATAATTGATAAAATTTAAGTTAGTTAATAATAAAACACTTGATTGTAATCGTACAATTTGTCTAACACTTTTTTTTTCAAAGCGTTATTATAACGATGAACACTATGTGCCGAACCTTGTATGTTGCCAGTATAAAAGCCAAGCCCTAAAAATCCAAACGCACCCGCGACGCCATAGTTTTTGGATTTTATGCTCGTATATACCGAATATCCCAACAACGCATTAATTAGCAACGAAATAAAACCGCTACCGGGGTGTTTTGCGTAGAAATACCCCAAGCCGGGAATTGTCGACAATCCCGCCGCCAAACCCGGCTTTTTGTATTTTATGTTTTCGATATTGCTGACGAGCCGCAGATTTTCGTCTGTTTTGGGAGTATGGTTTCTCGTTTTTTCAAATTCCTGTCTTGCCACTGAATAATTGCCACGCTTTGTCTCTAACACAGCAATGAAAGTCGTAAACTTCAATTGTGTTTCGCAGTTGGTGATTGTATGTGTTGTTTTCAACACGGATATTGCAGAATCTGTAATTCCTGCGTAATCGTATATTTTGGCGGCGAGAAGCCTTACATCAACGTAATTTTTGATGTCGCAATCCTTCAAGGTTTCATATTCGGCTATCGCTTTGCCAAAATGCCTTTGTGCCTCATAACAAATCAATTTTTGCTTGAAAAGCGTAGGTGTCAACCTGTTGAAGAATGTCTGCCGCTCAATTTCCAACAATGCCTGTGAATAGTTTTCAGCATTGATTAAATAATTGATAAACAATACAGTATCATTGCGTGAACGATGTTTTTTCAATACTGGAACTTTGGGCAACGGGAAATCATCGAACCTCAAAGTGTCACTGAAAAATCTATCTTCGGGGAAATCAATATATCCGTAGTTGAAACTATTTCGGTAATTATCCGCGTCGTGTGAGCATCGCATCATCCTGTCGCAAGCGAGCGCAAATGCCTTTGGGAACTTGTAGTTTTGAAAACAAAGTTTTCCATATACCGAACACGTAGGGTACATCGGGCAAAAACTCGGTTTGATTGTGCCGATGTACTTCTGATAAAACGACACGTAGTCGTCCGCCGCATTGTTTTGTGCGGTCAACTGCGGCGTCAATACGCATAGGAATAATATGGAAATCAAAGTTTTCATTGCGCTGCAAAATTGCGCAATAAAAACTTTTTTAACAAATTTTTACGCGAACGATATTTTCCCGAAACCGAGAACAATTAATTCTCGTTTTCGGGAACCGAATCTTCACTGTCATTGGATTGGCTTGACAAAAAGTCCGCCGAGAGGAGTTTGAAAAAGTCCTTGTTCAGGATGTTCGAGATTCTTACAAGGAGTCCGCTGTCAATGCCTTGTTTCTGAAAGATATTGTAAACGTTCCGCCTGTCGCAACACAAGTGCTTGGCGAACCAAGCGACAGTGCGTTCCTGACGTTCGAGTTCGTCTTTGATTTCTTGTCCGATATGTATCATTATGATTTACGTGTTTTCGCGCTTTCTAACTTATTTCGGCAAACAGGCCACGAGTTCCAAATACTTGTCAGACGGACATAAAAAAGTGCGTGAACACTCCCTTATGTACACTGAGGTATTTGCCGTAACCTGTTCTTCTATAAGTTCTTTTTCTCGCGTCCACGCATAGCACGGACGTTCGCGAACTTATTCCAGAAGAACATCTTTCAAATCGGCAAATTTTCAGTGTCCCGAATAAATAGCAAACGCTTGTTTTACAATATGTTAATTATATGTCTTGGCGGCTTTTTAGCCGCGTATGTCATAGCCAATATCGTCGGCTAAACAATGCTGCAAAGATACAAGGTATTTTGATACGATGCAATTTTTTGGGGAAGTTTTTTCAATTATTTTTGCATATTTCAGAGAAAAAGATTATTTTTGCGGTATTGAAAAACGTTAAAAGACGACATTATGACACAACTGGCTGTTTCCATAGAAGATGTATCGTTGCTTGAACCTATCCGTCAAGCGATTGCACTTTTGCGTGGTGTAACTGATGTTTCACTCATCAAGAGGAAAACTGGTTTGGATCGCGCAATTGAGGACATTAAAAAAGGGCGAGTTTACACCGCGACAAGTGTTGAGGATTTGATAAAACAATGCAAGGAATGAAGTACACGCTGAAATATACCGGAGAATTTAAGCGTTCCTTGAAACGTTGTCTCAAACGTGGCTACGATGAAAAATTGCTGACTGATGCACTTGACATTCTTGCCGAAGAAGGCAAACTGCCCGAAACATATCGTCCGCACATATTACACGGACAATATGAAGGATATTGGGAATGTCATATCTCATCAGATTGGCTATTAATTTGGGATCAAAACGACTGTGAACTGACTTTGCTTATGACTGATACTGGAACTCATTCTGATTTGTTCGGAAAAAATAGAAGGTAGTCAAAAAAGGTTCTATTCTACCAATATAAGGTTGTGTTTTCAAAAGTGTATCTAAATAACGACCCCCTTTGACGAACTCCTTTCGGGTTGTTGTTCCAAAATTTTCGTTAATATAATATACCATTTTGTAAAATTCATTTTGTGCGTATTCAGACCATTTACAGACATACACAAAAAAACTATTTTTGTTAACAATCCCCGGCAGTTTGACTCATCAATCCTACCAGGGATGTCAAATTACTTCTCCTTAGAAATAGCCTTCGCAAACTTCCCTGTCTCCACCGCCCACGCATACGCAAGCACGACAGCAAGACCAATTGTAGGCACGATGAAGGAAATGTTGATGCCGACGGAATCCGATACAAGACCCTGCAACGGAGTGAGCAACGCCGCACCAAGAATCGCCATTATCAGACCTGACGCGCCAATCTTGGAATCCTTGCCAACATCTTCGAGCGCAAGACCGTAAATTGTTGGGAACATCAGCGACATAAAGAAACTGATGCCTGTGAGCGCAATGATACAAGGTATGCCCGTACCTGACGTCAAAATCACTCCGAGACAAGGCACCAACGAAGCGGCGGCAGCCCATTTCAACAGTTTGGACGGGCGATGCCATTTCATCAACCAAGTAAACAGGAACCTCGCCAAGCAGAAGCACACAATGCCAAGCAAATAATACGTGGACGCGCTCTCCTCGTTGATATTGAGTTCTTGCATCGCCAGACGTATCGAATACGACCAAACGCCGACCTGCGCACCTTCGTAAAAGAACAGAGCAACGACACCTCGGGTGTATTTTTTGATTTTGAAAAGCCTTGAAAATGCAGCCTTTACACTGTCCTTGCTATTGTCGCCGCCTTCGGGCATCTTTACGAGAAACACAATCACCATCAACGCCAACAACACAAAGCCAACTGCCATATAAGTGCCAGTAACAGCGTCAAGTTCGTGTTGTTGAACTACTTTGAGGTCAATATCAGCCATTGCCTCGCGGTCTGCGGCGTTTGCGCTGTTGAGTTCAGAAAGAATGAAATACTTGCTCAACAGGATGCCGGTAATGCAGCCTATCGGATTGAGCGACTGAGCGATATTAAGTCTTCGCGTTGCCGTCTCTTGTGTGCCCATCGACATAATATACGGATTGGCAGCGGTTTCCAAAATAGAACATCCGCCCGCAAGCACGTAAATCGCGACAAGGTAGAACGCATACGAAGCAACTTTCGACGCCGGGAAAAACAGCATCGCGCCACCAGCATAAAGCAACAAGCCGAGCAATACGCCTGTTTTGTAACTGTAACGACGAATGAACAGCGCGGCGGGCAGCGCGAAACAGAAATACGCGCCATAAAACGCCGTCTGAATCAGCGATGTCTGCGTATCCGACATCGACATTATCTTCTTGAACGCGCTCAGGAGCGTGTCAGTCATATTGTTAGCCAATCCCCACAGGAAAAACAGCGAGGTTATTAGGCAAAATGGAATTAAATACTTTTTTTCAATTGTTTTCATAACTTATAAATTAGGTTCGATTTTATTAGACAGTCGCAAAAGTAAGAAAACTTTTCATACCATCAAAAATATATTTGCAAATTACATATCGAATATTTACATTTGCGCAAACAAAAACCGAATCAAAATGGCTATGCCCCGAACCATCGCTGCCCAATACGTATTCACAAACGCGGGCGAACCCATCAAAAACGGCGCGGTAACATACGACGAAGCCACAGGCAAAATATTATCAATCAAGCCGTTGACCACCGAAACCGCCAACACTGAATTTTATAACGGCGTACTCGTGCCGGGATTCGTAAACGCACATTGCCACCTCGAACTCTCGCATCTCCGTGGCCTCATTCCGCCGTGCAAACAACTCACGGAGTTCCTATATAAAATAGTCAGGCTTAAAACAGAGCAAGTATTCAGCGACGAAATCTGCCTTGCCGCCGACCAAGCGATGTACGACGCGGGCATCAACGCCGTCGGCGACATATCAAACACCTCAGATACTGCCTGCACAAAAAGCCGCAGCAAAATCCGTTATCGCAATTTCATAGAACTACTTGGCACCACGGAAGAACGCATCGACCTCAACAACTTGACATTCCGCAGTGTAGCCAAATCATTGAAATACAGCAATAATTGCACCGTACACGCCGTGCCGCACTCGCCATATTTTGTGAGCGATGCACAATTTGATGACATCAACGCCCTCAACGCCGCCAACCGATCCGTAATCTCAATCCACAATCAAGAAACCGCCGCCGAAAACGATTTATATATCTCACATTCAGGGAGTTTTGTGGAATTATTTCCCGACATAGTAGCCAACATCAAGACCACCGGCAAAAAATCGCTGCCATCATACGGACATCACCTCGCAGGATACGACAATGTGATTTTAGTACACAACACTTATTCACAGCGCGACGACTTTGAATACGCATTACAAACATTCAAGAACCCATATTTTGCACTCTGTCCCAAGAGCAACCTCTATCTCGAAGGTCGCCTTCCCGACGTTTCTACAATGATGACAATGCGCCTCAACATCTGCCTCGGCACCGATTCTCTAAGTAGCAACGATACTCTATCAATACTTGAAGAAATGAAAGTTATAGTACAGAATTTCAGGCAAATCTCGTTCAACGATATTTTACGAATGGCAACCATCAACGGTGCAAAAGCCCTGAAATTCGACGACGAATACGGCACATTGCAAGTAGGCAAAACACCAGGATTGTTATTGTTGGAAGATTTTGATTTTCAAGAGTTTAATATTTGCAAGGAGACGACGGTGAGGAGGATATGTTAAACCTCAATCCTCGCCCCCACCCCAAACACGTGAAACTTATCAAACATTTTATCAGACAACACCTTGCACGCCTCATCGCCAGTGCAATGGCTTGTGTAGAGGTGCATTTGTGGATATTTTTTTGAAATTAATTCCGCCAACCTTGCCACATCGTCCCCCTCGCCATTCAGCAAATGAAGCCCGCCGACAAAGGTTGTTAATTCATTGCAATTCATATATTTGCAACATTCATCCGCAATATTCAACAATCCGCAATGTGAACACGGCGACACCACGACAAGACCTTCGTCGGTCTTAATCGTCAACACCAACTCATCATCGGCAGTGTAAGGCGACATTCCCCCACCCTTTTCCACAAAAAGATAACGGTTGCCATTCGGTTGCGGGAATGATTGACGGCGTGTAAAAACGCAACCAATTTTATTATCAATCAAATAATTATCATCTATAAAAATAAACCTTTCGATATTCTGATTGATAACCTCCACATCCGGCGACAGCGAATGAAATTTGCCGCCACGGTTGCTCCAATACTGATAATCTCGCACAAGACGCGACGCAATGATTTTGGCAGTCTTATTAATCTCCACAAACCTCCGCAATCCGCCCGTATGGTCAACGTGTCCGTGCGAAAGTATCAGATAATCGACAGTTTCAATATCCACGCCCAACTTTTCAGCATTGTCAAAAGCCTTGCCCGAAAGCCCCGTATCAACAAGAATGCTGAGAGTTTTGGTTTGCACATGCAAAGATAGACCGTGCTCCGAGACGAGGGCCGGATTAGAATTGCGATTGTCGATGAGGATGGTGATTTTCATACAATATTTTTTTTGATTGACGATATAAAAAACTGTTGAACAAAAAGGATGTCAAGCCTATTGCGTTTTTCTTTTCACCCCTCTCACCGCCTCCTCCTTCTCTGGCTCGTCGGGCCAAACGTGTTTTGGGTAGCGGGCGCGGAGTTCTTTGCGGACTTCAAAGTAGGCGTCTGCCCAAAAACTGCGGAGGTCGCTCGTTACTTGGACAGGCTTATAGCCGGGCGATAGCAAGTGCATCAGGACGGGGATTGTGCCGTTGCAAATGCGCGGGGTGTCGTCCATTCCAAAACATTCCTGCAATCGTACCGCCAATATGGGCTGCGAACCATCGGGTAAATATTTGAGGCGGATATTGCTGCCGCTCGGTACGCGGACGTGCGTAGGAGCAAGAGTGTCAAGGAGTTGCTGTTGATTAATATCCAAAATCGAATAACGGATGGCTTCGGCGAGATTGATTTTTTTGAGTTGGGCGGTGGTCGTTGCGCCGTTCAAGTAAGGAGCGAGCCAATTTTCGCAGTCGGCTATCAATGTTGGCGTTGAGACGTCGCGCCAATTGCCATCGGGATTCCAATGGCGGAGACTTAGGATGCGGTTTTGGAGGCTGACGGTCTCCTCGTTCCAATCCAAAAGCACATCGCCCTCCTTCTTGATGGCGGCAATTACGGCAGATTCAATTAGGTCAGTATCAGGATTTTGCAAAGGCTTTTCACTCAAGACTATCGAGCCGAGACACATTTGAGAAACCGACACGATGCCGCCTTTTTTGGTGTTCCAAGTGACAGATTCGCGGGTCTTAATCATCGGCCTCAACATCGTCGGGTCCAATGGCGAGGCGAGATGTATGCGTCCGATGCCGTCGCGGGCGTTGAGGGAGGCAATAGCAATCCAACTTTCGCCGGCGAGCGAGTCGTGGTAGTCCATCATCGCAATGCTGCCGTTGGTGAGCATGAATTGTGCGTTGTTGCCCGGGCGTGCGAAGGCAATGCGTCCCGGGTAAGCCTGCGCAAGTAGAAAACCCGTGTCAGTGGGGTCGATGGCGGAATTGTCGGCGGCATTGCAACCGAGCATCTTCCTGTATTGAAGGGCGTTGCGCTCGATGTTGTCGAGGGCGCGGTTATGACGATTTTCATTGCGATTGCGGCGGAGAGCCTCGATGCGGAGGTTGAAATCCGTGCCGGATTCCTTGGGCAGCGGGTCGCGGTTGTCTAATAGCGCGGCGATGTCGGCGGCAAGGGGCAGGAGATGTTCACGGCGGGCGGCGATGAGCATTTTTGCAATTCTCGGATGCGTGGGAATGTTGCTGAGCTCGATGCCGGCGGGCGTGATGGCGTAGTTATCATCCAAAGCGTCAAGACGTTGCAAAAGTTCACGGGCGGTGGCGATGCCGCGACGGTCGGGCGGAGTGAGCCACGAAAGGTTTTCGGGGTTTGGCTCGCCCCAACGCGCAAGGTCGAGAACGAGCGGCGCAAGGTCGGCATACTCGATTTCGGGCTTGCGGTTGGGCTGCATGTATTGATTTTCAGACTTGTTCCACAGCCGGTAACAATATCCGTTGCTCACACGTCCGGCGCGTCCGGCGCGTTGTGTCGCCATGTCCAAGGAGATTTTGATAGTTTCGAGGTGCGAGAGCGACGTGTCGGGGTCAAATTTTTGAATCCTGCACAATCCGCTGTCCACCACTATCTTAACGCCTTCTATTGTGAGCGATGTTTCAGCAATTGAGGTTGCAAGTACGATTTTGCGGCGGCCTTGACGGTCGGGCATTATGGCTTCGGTCTGTTGTTGGAGCGGCAACATTCCATACAACGGATGTATGCGGATGTCTGGATTGTCGCGGAACGAATTGCGGAGGAGTTCTTCACATTTGCGGATTTCAGCCTCGCCGGGCAGGAATGCGAGTACGTCGCCGTCGTGTTGACGCATTGCCTTGCTGATTGTTGCGGCGGTCTGCGCGGCGGCGGTTGAAGGGTCGGTGCCACCTTCGTAAATTATCTCCACGTCATACATTTTTGCCTTGGCACTAATCACTGGTGCGTCAAGCATTTGGGCAATGTTGTCGCAATCAATGGTTGCAGACATTATGACGATTTTGAGGTCGGGGCGCAATATCTGTTGACATTCCCTTACTAATGCTAATGCAAGGTCGGCATTGAGGCTGCGCTCGTGAAATTCGTCAAATATTATTACACTGACGTCCTTTAACTCGTTGTCGCTCTGCAATCTCCGCGTCAAAATTCCTTCCGTCAATACTTCGATGCGCGTCTTGTCGCTGACGACGGATTCAAACCTAACTCGGTAGCCAACTGTCTGTCCCACACGCTCTTCCATCATGTCTGACATCCTCGTAGCGATAGACCGTGCAGCGAGCCTTCGCGGTTCGAGCATCAGGATTTTTTCGTGGACGTTTGGGAGGTAGTTTTTCATTATCTCCAATGGCAACAGCGTGCTCTTGCCGGTGCCTGGTGGCGCGGTGATGACGATGCACTGATTGTTTTTCAGCGCGGTGATTACGTCAGGGACGATGGCTGAGATGGGGAGAGTGGGCATAATTAACCTCCTATTACATCCATAAAACTCTGTGGTAGTGCGACGTTCTCCATTCCGACGGCGGCGGTGAAGAGGGGCGCGATTTCGCTGTCTTGGAAGCCGGCGATGCCGCAGCCGATTCTGGTTACGTAGAATATGAGTTCGGGGTGCTGTTTGGCAAATTTGATGAACTCATCGACGTATGGGCGGATGGTTTCGACGCCGCCTTGCATTGTCGGTATGGCGTAAGACTGTCCTTGAAGCCCGACGCCTTGTCCGAATATTGCGCCAAATTTTTCATTGGCAATCCTCGCCGCCCCGCCGTAATGGTGTCCTTGGAGATTGCTGCCGAATACAAATACTTCGTTTGCAGCGAGTTGTGTGATGCGATTTGGAGTGATTCTTTGGTTTGTCATAATTTTGTGTTTTGAATGTTTCGCAAAGTTACAAATGTTTTCGTGGATTGGAAATTATTTTTTGTTGCGGTAAACAAATTTGATTAATTTTGTGGAAAATATTATCATTATGACTACAACAATTACTTACCGTGAACTATTGCCATCGGAGGTGGGACTCCTGAAAACCTTTGTGTATGAGGCGATTTTTGTGCCGGAGGGCGTGGAGCCGCCACCGTTTGAGATTGTTTGCAAACCTGAGATTGCGCTGTATTACAACAACTTCGGGTCGGGCAATGCCGATTTTTGCATTGTTGCCGTGGACGGCTACAAGGTGGTTGGCGCGGTGTGGACAAGGATTATGAATGACTATGGACATATCGACGACAATACGCCGTCTTTCGCTATCTCGCTTTTCAAGGAATATCGTGGTAAGGGAATTGGTACGACGTTGATGATAAAAATGTTGGATGTGCTTAAAAATCATGGTTATAAACGTGCCTCGCTCGCCGTTCAAAAGGCTAATTATGCCGTGAAGATGTATAAGAAAGTTGGTTTTGAGATTGTGGACGAAAACGATGAGGAGTACATTATGGTTTGGAGAGGTCTTATGTTAGAAAAAGAAATTGCGGCTTATCTGTCCCGTAGTGGCAATAAGTCGTTGGATGTCAAGGCGTTTTTGTTTGATATGGACGGTGTTTTGTTTGATTCGATGCCGTTTCACGCGAGGTCGTGGTGCAGCGCGATGAAGGAGTTTGGACTCTCTATCACCGAACAACAGGCGTATATGAACGAGGGGCGCACCGGCGCAAGCACCATCAACGAACTCGCCCTGCAACAATGGGGCAGGCAAGCCACTCAAAAGGAAATCGATGATATTTACAAGCGCAAGGTCGAACTTTTTGTATCGTGCGGTGATGCCGAGCCGATGAAGGGCGCGGTGGAGTTGCTCGAAAATATCCGCAAGGCGGGACTGAAAATTGTGCTTGTTACGGGCAGCGGTCAAAAGTCGCTGTTGAACAGGCTCAACCGATTTTTCCCCGGAATTTTTGCGCCCGAAAATATGGTAACGGCTTACGACGTCAAGTATGGCAAGCCCAATCCCGAACCTTACCTGATGGGTTTGCAGAAGGCTGGCGTGAGTGCGTCGGAGGCGGTTGTGGTTGAAAATGCGCCGCTCGGCGTGAGGGCTGGTGTCGCCGCCGGAATTTTCACGATTGCCGTCAATACAGGCCCGCTGCCTGACGAGGTGCTTGCCAAGGAGGGTGCAAATGTGATTTTCCCGTCGATACAGTATTTGGCGGAGAATTGGGGCGAAGTGTGGAAAGAATTGAGGCGATAACCACGCTTTAGCGGAGAAATAATGCGTATTTTTTCAACAATTTTCCCGTTACGCAAATAGATTGCGTACCGACGTTTTATCTTTGGAGCGTCAAACTTAAAACGGAAGCATTATGAAAGAAGTTGTTGGAAAATATTCCACGGCGAAGGTTTTTGCCGACAATGTGGACGAGGGATCGGTGTCGCAGATTGAGATCCTTTGCAATCAGGAATTTACGTCGGGCGCGAGGATTCGGCTGATGCCCGATGTGCACGTTGGCGCGGGCTGCACTATCGGCACCACGATGACAATTACTGACAAGATTGTGCCCAACCTTGTGGGAGTTGACATTGGCTGCGGTATGGAGACTGTGGTTTTCAGGGCGGGCAGCGCGACCGCCGAAAATTTTGACCCCGCCGCGTTGGACAGCGTAATACGCAGCAAGATTCCAAGTGGTTACGACATTCGCAAGGTGCCGCATCCGTATGCCAAGAACATTAAATTCAAGAATGTTCGCGGCGAATTTAACAGGAATCGTGCAATCCGCAGTGTGGGCACTCTCGGCGGCGGCAATCATTTCATCGAGGCTGACCGCGACGACGACGGCAACCTTTACATCGTTGTTCATTCGGGCAGCCGTCACGCAGGTCTCGAAATCGCCCAATACTATCAAAATGAGGCGTGGAAACAATTGAGCCACAATCAGAAAATGGATTTCCCAAAAGAATTGGCGTATATAAGTGGCTCATTGTTCTACGATTACCTCAACGATATGTACATAATGCAGTATTTTGCTTCAATGAACCGCAAGGCGATGATCGACGAAATCATCAATGGCTTGAAAATCAACAAAAAAGACATCGTGGAGCAATTCACCACCATCCACAATTATATTGACCTCCACAATATGATTTTGCGGAAGGGTGCAGTGAGTGCGCAAAAAGGCGAGAAGTTGCTGATACCCATCAATATGCGCGATGGTAGCTTGATTTGCATCGGCAAGGGCAACGAGGATTGGAACTATTCTGCACCGCACGGAGCGGGCAGGATTATGAGCCGCCGTCAAGCCAAGGCGACTCTTAATTTAGAGGAATTTAAGGCGGAGATGGCGGGTATTTATTCCACGACCATCAATCTCGATACCATCGACGAGGCGCCAATGGCATACAAGAATATGAATGATATTGTAGCCAACATCGAGCCTACCGCCGAAATTGTCAAGATTATCAAACCGATTTTCAACTTCAAGGCAGGGGATGAATAGAAAAATTCATTACTTTTGCTGCAAAAACAACCGCTATGCCCGCTAATAAGAATGCTCTAATACGTTATAAGACAATCGACAACTGCCTGAGAAACAAGTATCGGCGGTGGACAATTGAAGATTTGGTTGATGCCTGTTCGGACGCGCTTTACGACTGCGAAGGCATTACCAAGGGTGTCTCTATGCGCACCGTCCAAAGCGACATTCAGATTATGCGCAGCGACAAACTCGGCTACAATGCGCCAATCGAAGTCTATGAAAATAAGTATTATAGATACTCAGACCCCGAATACAGCATTACCAAAATGCCTCTGTCGCAAAACGATTATGATGTGATAAAAGAGGCAACCGATATGCTTAGGCAGTTGTCTGATTTTGAGCAATTCAGTAGGTTTGATGATGTAATTGGCAGACTTGACGACAGCCTTGCCACGGGTCTGCATAAGCGCAAACCGATTATTCATTTCGACAGCGTTAAGGATTTAAAAGGCTTGGAATTGCTTTCGCCGCTCTATCGCTACATAGACAATAGGCAGACGGTGAGGGTTATGTATCAGTCATTTAAGGCCGACGAGCCGATGGAAATCATCTTTTATCCGTACTTGTTGAAGGAATTTCGCAATCGTTGGTTTATAGTCGGCTCTGACAACGACGCCAAGAAGGTTTTCAACCTCGCATTGGATCGCATCGTAAGTGTGGAACCCGTTGATGTCAAGTATGTTGAGAGTCCAAATTTTGATCCCGAACATTTTTTTGACAATGTTATTGGCGTAAGCACTTCCATTAAGAGTTATCCACGCCGTATCAATTTTTGGGCATCAAAAGAGCAAAGCAACTACATCAAAACCAAGCCGTTGCACCATTCTCAAAAACTCATCCAAGAAAACCCCGACGGCTCGTGCGAGTTTCAGATTAACGTTGTAATCAATTACGAACTGTTCTCGATGTTTTTGAGTTACGGCGCTGGTGTCAAGGTGATTTCCCCACCGGTGGTGGTAAAGTGGATGAAGGAACAGATTGAGGGGATGAAGAGGGCGTACGAGGATATCACGTAATTATTGAAATAGTGGTTGCATAAATCCGGCTTTTTTTATACTTTTGCATTATGTTTGTTCTGTTGGTTGTGCGGAAATTAAATTCCCGCAGACCTGACTGAACATTATCACAAAAACTCAAATACATGGAAAAAGAAACCCATATTTGGCAGGAACCGGGTGCATGGCGAAAGCCTTGTATCGTGCACGTAACGATGGTGGCTAAGGATAGGCAGAATCTATTCGGTTCGCTCAAATATTGCGACAATAAGGCTATTGTGGAGAAAACGCCACTCGGATGGGTGTTAGTCAATCAACAGAAAAAAATGCTAACATTTTGCCCCGAAATCAAAATTCTTGCCGACAAGGTAATGCCCGACCATCATCATATCGTTCTTCAAGTGATGAGGACTATGAAACGAAGCATAAAAGAGGTGGTGCGCGGATATATGCAAGGCTGCAAGGCAGAAGCACGAAAAATGGGTTTTGAAAATAATATCTACGACGATGTTCCTTTCTTCCGACCATTATGTCACAAAGGGCAACTAAAATCAATGATTAACTACGTGTATGCAAACGCCGATCGTGCTTGGCAACGCAAACAAAACCCTGAATTGTTTCGCTTACATCGTCAAACAGTGGTTTGTGGTTTGACGTTTACATCGTTGGGCAACCATTTCTTACTTGATTGGCCTGACCGTCAATTGATAGAAGTATCTCGTAATGCAACCGAAGAACAGGTTCAAAGCCAATTGCAGACAGCATTATCATTGGCACGTTATGGTGTAGTTACTTATACCGCTGCCATTAGCAAAGGTGAACAATTGATAGCCCGAACAATTCGCGAGCAAGGATTGCCATTAGTTGTGTTGTTAAACGATGGATTTCCAAAGCAAGGTTCACCTCACGAAAAATATTTTAAGCCGGGCGGCACTTATTTTGAGACTTGTTCCAATGGAAAATTGCTGCTTTTGGAACCTACTGAATATACATTTTTGTCGGAACCTGTACAAAAAGCAACCGAGATTTCACTTCGTAAAAAGGCGTATGCTAAACATTTGACATATACACCGATACCTGTAACATCGCAACGTTATAAGTTTATGGCTCTTAATGAAATTGGGCGGATACTGTGCGAAGGTATTGAACCTGATGAAAAAAATCCTCGCAATTTTTATTCTTAATAAACAAAAATTTTCTTACATTTGTCTGCGATAAAATAATGTTTCACTAAACATCATTGCTATGAAAACACTTTTGGTTTTTATTGTACTGTTATTCAGTGCAATATGCGTTAACGCGCAGTTTTCGCAAACTGTTGGCAATATCACATATTATTATGGCGCGGACGGTACTGTTACAACCGCTATTAAAACCGGCAACATCACTACTTACAGCGACAACAAAGGCAATTCCACAACTGCGATTCAAAGCGGCAACACTACCTTTTTCAGCGACAACAAAGGCAATTCTGCAACAGCGATTCAAAATGGCAACACTACCTTTTTCAGCGACAACAAAGGCAATTCTGCAACAGCGATTCAAAGTGGCAACACTACCTTTTACAGCGATAATCAAGGCAATGCCGCAACTGCGATTCAAAATGGCAACACTACCTTTTACAGCGACAACAAAGGCAATTCCGCAACTGCGATTCAGAGCGGCAACACGACCATTTACAGCGACAACAAAGGCAATACAACAACTGTAAATCATTATGGCATGAAAAACAACGAAGACACCGAAGCCAATAATCAGTAATTTTTTTCAAAAATCTCAAAATTTTCCCCGTTACGCAAATAGATTGCGTACCGACGTTTTATCTTTGGAGCGTCAAACTTAAAACGGGAAAATTATGAAAGAAGTAATCAAAAAGCATCCCTATTGTAGAGTTTTATATAAAACTGACAATACGCCAGGTTGGTATGTTGCTTATCTCAATGGCACAGAACAACAGGTAATTGAAAAATGCAAAAAACAGTCGTTTGCAGAATATCAGATTGATTTTTGTGGTAGTAGGGATAAAAAGGAGAAAGAAGATTATCATGCTGAATTAACAGCCTGTTACGTTCACATGTTAAGTAGTTGGATTTATTCTTCAGAGTTGGACAAATGGTTTATGGGTGAAGAAATTCCTAATCCACAACAGACCACTTATACTGCGAAAAAATTTGAAATGACGTATGAAATTGATGAAGATTCATACGACATTGCAGAGTTAAAATCTTCATATATGGAAAGTAAAGCGTATTATTGTGGTGATGAAAGGGTAGAAATTGTTAATACTCTTACAATTTCTACCGAAAAAGAAAAATATAGTTTGAGATTTCTCTATTCAGATTTTGAATGTAAAAAGTGGTTTGAAAAATTTTTGAAGGATATTGAAGAAGAAAGGTTTACATATTTTACAGTAGAAGAATATTGGTACACGAAAATATTGTCGTGGCCAGAGGGAGAACAATGTCGTATCATAGTTCAAGATTATACAAGCCACAAGGCAACTGGAGTTGTTGAAACTCTTAATTTTTTGGTTGACAAAAACAAAGCATTGAAAACTTTTACTAATTTTTATACAAAATTGAGAAAGGAGTATCAAGAATTGGAAAGCAAAGTTTTGGCAGCGTTGACAACCGAAGATAAAGAGTACTTGCAAAATTACGAAATTCCAAACAGATGCTATAATTAGGCTGGTGAATAATAGAAAATTCATTATCTTTGCGACAAAAAACAACCGCTATGCCAGCCAACAAGAACGCTCTAATACGTTACAAGACAATCGACAACTGCCTGAGAAACAAGTATCGGCGGTGGACAATTGAAGATTTGGTGGATGCCTGTTCGGACGCTTTGTACGACTGCGAAGGCATTACCAAAGGTGTCTCTATGCGCACCGTCCAAAGCGACATTCAGATTATGCGCAGCGACAAACTTGGTTACAATGCGCCAATCGAAGTCTATGAAAATAAGTATTATAGATACTCCGACCCCGAATACAGCATTACCAAAATGCCTCTGTCGCAAAACGATTACGATGTGATAAAAGAGGCTACCGATATGCTTAGGCAGTTGTCTGATTTTGAGCAATTCAGTAGGTTTGATGATGTAATTGGCAGACTTGACGACAGCCTTGCCACGGGTCTGCATAAGCGCAAACCGATTATTCATTTCGACAGCGTTAAGGATTTGAAAGGCTTGGATTTGCTTTCACCGCTCTATCGCTACATAGGCAATAGGCAGACGGTGAAGGTTATGTATCAATCGTTTAAAGCTGACGAACCGACGGAAATTATCTTTTATCCATACTTGTTGAAGGAATTTCGCAATCGTTGGTTTATAGTCGGCTCTGCCAACGACGCCAAGAAGGTTTTCAACCTCGCATTAGATCGCATCGTCAGCGTGGAACCCGTTGATGTCAAGTATGTTGAGAGTCCAAATTTTGATCCCGAACATTTTTTTGACAATGTTATAGGCGTAAGCACTTCCATCAAGAGTTATCCACGCCGTATCAATTTTTGGGCATCAAAAGAGCAAAGCAACTACATCAAAACCAAGCCGTTGCACCATTCTCAAAAACTCATCCAAGAAAACCCCGACGGCTCGTGCGAGTTTCAGATTAACGTTGTAATCAATTACGAACTGTTCTCGATGTTTTTGAGTTACGGCGCTGGTGTCAAGGTGATTTCGCCGCCGGTAATAGTGGATTGGATGAGACAAGAGACGTCGAAGATGCGTGGGATGTATGATGATTGATTATTTTTTGGGGAAATGTTGAAAAAAAAATCAAAAAATCTCAATTTTTTTTCCCGTTACGCAAAAAGATTTCGTACCTTTGTTTTTACTTTGCAGCGTCAAATAACAGAAAACTGTTCTTTGAAAAATATTGGGCGGTTGCCGTAGTGAAGGGTTACTTCGAGATTAGGCTAATATCTGCGCCAAGCGAGGCGCGGTTACTCTTTGCGCCTGTTGCACCGCCTTTTTTAAATATAAACGGTTGCCGTAGTGGAGAATTCCTTCGTTTTGGATCAGGAGGGAGTCGAAAGGCTCGCCTGAATTGTTAAGGTCTCCGCGCTTGTTGCACCGTTTTTTTTATTAACATTCAAACCTTTACGAAGATGAGTTTTAATTCTATGTTGCGCGAACAGAGCGAAACCAAAAACTACGAGGGCGAAAAAGCATACGTGATGTCGCCCGAAATGGAACTTTACACTGCCGTAGTTACCTCAACTCTCAGCGACAAATTTTATGAGAAAAACGACGAGAGGATGTGGCGCATTTTTAATTTGGTTAAAAAAGTTTCGCCAGAATTTGTGGCAAAACTTGCCGTTTATACCCGCAACGAAATGAATCTCAGAAGTGTACCTCTTTTGCTCGTAACCCTTTTGGCAAAAATCCACAACGGCGACAATCTTGTGGCGCGTACCGTTGAAAAATGCGTTCTCCGTGCCGACGAGATTATGGAACTTCTTATGTGTTACCAAATTTGCAACCCTCAAAAGGGCGAGAAAAAACTCAAAAAACTTTCGCGACAGATTCAGAACGGTTTGCAAAAGGCGTTTAACCGTTTCGATGAATATCAGTTTGCAAAATACAACCGCGACAATCTCGAAGTGAAACTCCGTGATGCATTGTTTCTTGTACACCCAAAGGCGAAGGACGATGCACAACAGTTGATTTTCAACAAGATAACCGACCGAAAACTTGAAATTCCATATACTTGGGAAACCGAACTTTCAGCCCTTGGTCAGCAAAAATTTGAAACGCCCGAACAGAAATCCGAAGCCATCCGCCAAAAATGGGAGGAGTTGATAAAAAGCGGACGTCTCGGCTATATGGCACTTTTGCGCAACCTCAGGAACATTCTTGAATCAAAAGTTTCGGCTGAAAAAATCAATATTGTTGCTTCGATTTTGAGCGATGCCGACCAAGTGGCAAAGTCCAGACAACTGCCTTTCCGTTTCCTCTCGGCGTACCGCGAACTCAATTCAATCAACTCGCCCGACACATCTTTTGTGATGTCGGCATTGGAGCAAGCCGTAAAACATTCCGCCGCAAATATCGAAGGTTTTGATGCTGATACGAGCGTACTTTTGGCGTGTGATGTGAGCGGCTCGATGTGCAGTCCCGTAAGTCCACGCAGCACTGTTGAATGTTACGACATTGGGCTGATGTTGGCGATGTTGCTCAAAAGTCGCTGTCGCAGAGTGGTTTCGGGAATTTTTGGCGACCGTTGGGAGGTGGTTAATATGCCCGGCGACAATATTTTGCAGTCGGCATCCGAATTGCGCAAATTATACAGTAGAGTTGGATTTTCAACCAATGGTTTCAAAGTGATTGATTATCTCATTGAAAATAAAATCATTATCGATAAGGTGATGTTTTTCACTGATTGTCAATTGTGGAATTCCACGGGAGGAAACACTTCTATTGAAAGGTCTTGGAATCGTTACCGACAAATAGCACCAAACGCCAAACTCTACATCTTCGACCTCGCTGGTTATGGTCAGTCGCCACTAAAAATCATAAATTCAGGCGTTTATCTGATTGGAGGATGGAGCGACAAGGTTTTTGACGTGCTTTCGGCAGTGGATAAAGGCACGAGCGCAGTGGCGAGGATTATGAAGGTGGAGGTGTAAAAACAAGCGATACCTCCGCCCTAACTATATTTTTTGGGGTACTTAGGGCGGAGGTATCAGCACTTTTCCAACATTTTTATAGCACCGGGAACAGATACTTATAAACATTCGACAATTCCTTCTGCAAGTCGGGCGAATCGGCGGTGACGGCTATTACGGCGTCCTTGTCGGGGCAGACGATGATGTACTGACCGCGTGCGCCGTCGGCTCGGTATGAATTTTCGGGACAACGCCACATCTGATAGCCATAGCCGAGGAGCCAAGCGCAATTGTCGGTCGTGAGACCCTTCTTCTCAACCTCGTCGGGACGAGTGCCGGCGGGTACGGATGGCACTTGAAATTTGGAGGCTTCGTCCACCCATGCCTCGCTGATAAGACGTTTGCCCTTCCAAACACCTTTTTGCAAGAACAACTGTCCAAACTTCGCCATATCCTCGGTTTTCAGATAGAGACCCCAACCGCCGCAATTGATGTGCTGCGGACTTTCCTCCCATTTGGGCTTTTCGATGCCAAGCGGCTCAAATAGGCGCGGCATCAGGTAGTCGAGGACTTTTTCGCCCGTTACCTTCTGCACAATCGCCGAAAGCATATATGTGCCAATCGAATTGTAACAATACCACGTGCCGGGTTTTTTGGTGACGGGATGCGCGAGAAATGCCTCAACCCAATCGACAGGTTTGCCTGAGAAATTGCGGTCGATTTGCACCTCGGTTTCGTGGCCGCAATTCATTGTGAGAAGGTCTTTTACGGTGATTGCCCGGAGGTTGGACGAGATTTTTGCGGGCAGTTGGTCGGGAAAGAAGTCGATGAGGTGGTCAGTTACCTTGATTTTGCCATCGTCAACAGCCATACCGACAGCCGTGGCGCAGAACGATTTGCTTACGGAGTGCATCACGTGCGGAATGTTTGGCGAGCCACCATTAGCCCAATGCTCATAGACCACGTTGCCGCCTTTGAGAATCATAATGCTTTGGAGGGTAACATTTTGCATCGTGTCGGCATCGGCAAAAAGTTGGTCGGCGGCGGCTTTTATCTTGCCGTTGTCAAGTTGACGCGGGAGGCCATCAACGACGACTGACGGCTGCGCGGGTGTGCTGTTTGATGGCTGCGCGGACGTGTTGCCTTGTTGAACGGTGTTGGATGCGGTCTGTTGCGCATTTTGGTTGGTTGCACTGCCACCGCAGCCCGCCAAAATCACGGCGGCGGAGAGTGCTATTAAGGTTTGTCTTTTCATAATAATAATGTGATTGATTGGATGTATCTTCGGCTACAAAGATATGATTTATTTTGCAATTGGGTAAAAAATTACCATCTTTGCAAAAATTTTTAAGGCCATGAATAGTCGGGATACCAACAATCACAGACCCGCCCTTGTTGTTATGCTCACCCACAATGATTTTACGGTGATGGACGGCCGCCGAGATTTTCGAGCGGTGCAAGGATTCTCGCGCAAAATGTTGGGGCTTCAAGGAGCATCCGTTGCCGTTGCCACAGATGAAGGAATTGTATCCTACCACCTCACGGAAGACGACCACCATTTCCACAAGGAGGACAACGGCAAATATTACAGAATATCAAAGATTTACCGCGAGACCATCGACCGCGAATCTGGCAAAGTCGTAAGCCGCGAACTCAATTGGAACAATCATTCGGAAGTGATGTTTGACTACAATCTCATCCCAAAAGAGCAAATCAGGTAGGCGCATTGGAAATAATTACCTCAAAAAATTTTGCAAAAAAAATACAATTAGGTATATTTGCAATCGATTATGGACAAGCAAGAGGCACTCGACCGCCGCTATCTCCGTATGGCGAAGATTTGGGCGGAAAATTCGTACTGCACCCGCCGTCAGGTGGGCGCGCTTATCGTCAAGGACAAGATGATTATCTCCGACGGCTATAATGGCACTCCGTCGGGGTTTGAAAACGTGTGCGAACTCGAAGACGGCACCACAAAGCCCTACGTCCTCCACGCCGAGGCAAACGCCATCACAAAGGTTGCCAAGAGCAACAACAACTCCCTCGGCGCAACTCTCTACGTGACAGCGTCGCCGTGCCTTGAATGTGCCAAACTCATAATCCAGAGCGGCATTAGGCGCGTAGTTTACAGCGAAATGTACCGCCTCACCGACGGGCTCGACCTCCTGCACCGCGCCAACATTGAGACCGTATTCATCGACATCAACAACCTCGAAACCAATTAAATGAAACCACGCAACCTTCTTCCTCTACAACTTTTTGCCGCCTGTCTTGTGGGGCTGCTGCTTGGCAAGTTCTGTTTCAGCACTTCAAAGGAGAAGGTTGAATTGTCGTTGTTCAATGGCAAACTATCCAAACTGCAAGCCATCATCAACATCATCGACAATAGGTACGTGGACGCCGTGGACATCGACAGCCTCAACGAACTTGTAATACCCGACGTGCTCGCCCGCCTCGACCCTCACACGTCATACGTCCCCGCCAAACGCCTCAACGAATCCGAAAAGAAAATCGTGGGGCATTTTTACGGACTTGGCATCGAGCACAGCACATTTGACGACACTGTAACGGTGTTGAGCATTGTACCCAATAGTCCGGCGGCAAGCGCAGACATCATACCCGGCGACAAGATAATCGCCGTGGACACCATCGACATTACAGGACGCAAATCAAAAGACCAAATATCGGCGGCAATGAGAGGCGAAAACAACACAATAGCAACCCTCCATTTCAAAAGGCACGGCGTAGATTCGATACTGACTACGGCAATACGGCGTGGGAAAGTGCCTGTGCCGTCCACAACGGCTTCGTACATCATAGACAGCACAACGGCCTACATCAAATTGGACAATTTTGGCGACAATTCGTACTTGCAGTTTGCCAAAGACGTAATGCAACTAAAACGCCACGGAGCCACCAAACTAATCATCGACCTCCGCGACAACCTTGGCGGACGCTTGGAGCAGTCGAGACTCATCGCAAGCGAGATACTTGCCCCCGGCGACACCATCACATTCACCATAGGGCGCGGAAACGAAATTGAAGACCTCTTAACCAACACAATCAGCAACGGAATCTGTCAAGATATGCTCGTGGCGTGCCTTGTGGACAGTCCGACGGCATCGGCGGCAGAGATTCTATCGGCGTCAATTCAGGACAACGACCGTGGCGTCATCGTAGGGCGGAGGACATTTGGCAAAGGTCTCGTACAAACTCCAATACAAATGCAAGACGGCAGCCAAATAAGGCTTACAACTGCCAGATATTATATGCCTTCGGGACGCTCTCTGCAAAAAGATTATAAGAATTACGACAACGACCTTGCAACACGTTACAAGAACGGCGAATTTGACAGCGCAGCGGCGTTCAAGCCATCAGACACCACCAAATATTTCACCAAAAAAGGCCGTGTAGTATATTCAAAATGCGGAGTGATGCCAGACGTTTTTGTACCATTGACCCAAACTCCCCCACCCTACATAACATACCAACTCGATTCCGCACGTGCTATAACGCGCTTTGCATTAGAGCAATACAACATCATCGGCAGCAAAAACCCGCAGCAATTCTTGCATACGCTATTCGACAACGAGGAGCAGACATACGAAAAATTAATTACGTATGCTGCACGCCACGGCATCAAATTAGACACTCGCAAGTCCAAAAAAGCAATTGCAGAAGCGTTCCACGCCACGATGACATCTCTAAAAGCGAAAGCATACCACATAGCGGGCGACGACAATATGAGCGAGATGTATTACAACGACGACGACCCAGACATAGAAGCCGCCATAGACGTTCTCAACGACGACGAAAGGTGGCAACAAATACTCAACGAAAAACCATCAACAATACAATAAGACAATGGCAAAACCACAATTATACGAGACAAAGACCGAAACTGAAAAGGCAATCCTCATCGGCATCATCACCCAAGAAATAACGCCCGAAAAGAGCGCGGAATACCTTGACGAACTCGAATTTCTCGCCAAGACCGCCGACGTGGAATGCGTGAAGCGTTTTACGCAGCGTTTGGAGCATCCAAATTCGAGCATTTATCTCGGACAAGGCAAAATTGACGAGATAGCCAAATACATAGAGGACAATGAGATAGATGCCGCCATCTTCGACGATGAATTAAGTCCGTCGCAGTACCGCAACATCTCCAAAATATTCAAGTGCAAGATTATAGACCGCTCAAACCTTATCCTCGACATCTTCGCCAAACGTGCACAGACCGCACATTCCAAGACGCAGGTGGAACTCGCTCAATATCAGTATCTTCTGCCTCGTCTCGCCGGTATGTGGACACACTTGGAGCGTCAGAAAGGCGGCATCGGTATGCGTGGACCTGGTGAAAAGGAGATTGAGACCGACCGCCGCATCGTCCGCGACCGCATCGCCCGCCTCAAAGAGGAGTTGCAAAGGATTGACAATCAAAAGAATGTGCAGCGCAAAAACCGTGGCAAACTCGTCCGCGTCGCCCTCGTAGGCTACACCAACGTCGGTAAATCCACGTTGATGAACCTATGGAGCCATTCGGAAGTGTTCGCCGAAAATAAGTTGTTTGCAACCCTCGACACCACAGTACGCAAAGTCGTGGTAAAAAATTTGCCGTTCTTGCTCTCCGACACTGTGGGTTTCATCCGTCAACTGCCCAAAAATCTGTTTGAGAGTTTCAAATCCACCCTCGACGAGGTTACAGAGGCTGACATTCTCGTCATCGTCAACGACATCAGCCATCCGAATTTTGAGGAGCAATTGCAGACCGTCAACGACACCATCGCCGAAATCACAAAGGAGAAGAAGTCGGTATTTTATGTCTTCAACAAGATTGACAACTACACCTACGACCGCAAGGACGACGACGACCTCACCGAGCGCACCGTCCGCAACTATGACCTCCAGCAGATGGAAGACTACATCCGCATGAAATACGCCTCCACCGCGCCCTGCATCTTCATCTCCGCCAAAAACAAAACAAACCTCGACGAACTCAAAGAAAAAGTGTACGTCGAGGCAAGAAGGATTCACACGGAACGGTATCCGTATGACGATTTGCTGTATGTGGATGTGGATTGATGGATCATTCCGCAAACAAATCGTCCATCACTACTTGCGCGTGTATGTTATTTGCGTAGGCGTTGGGTTTCAGTCCTGATGTTGTAATCATTACGGTCCAGACGGCTTTCGTGGTGCCAGTCTTGGAGGTGAAGGTAGAGATTTTGCGCTGGAGGGCTTCGTCGTACTGTTTTTTGATTTCGTATTCGCCGTTGCTGTATTTGATTTCGCAGAGGTTGATTACATCGTCAACACGGTCGATGAGCATGTCGATTTGTACGCCTGTTTCGTCGTTGCTTTGTGGACGATATACCCATGAATAAATGTTGCACATAATGCCAGAAATGCCCAATGCCTTTTTGATTTGCGTGGCGTGTTGCAGGCAAACCCTTTCAAATGACAACCCACACCATACCAAATGTGGCGTTTTGCCAACGTTCTGCGACCAATATTCGGGATTGTTGCCGTGATTTCCGTCAAAAAACTTGAAATAAAACAATGTATAGTTGTCAATCAACTGATACAGAGCATCTTTTGAGGTTTTGCCAATCGAATTGTACGCACGAATAAAGCCGCATAATTCCAAGTCTTTCAGCGTGTCGGTAATTGTGCCGCCAGTTTCCTTGCCCAAACATTTTACAATTTCGCTGCGTGTCATTCCCGCCTTTTTAGTGCCTAAGACGCGCACAATCTGAATGTATGGATTTGGATTCTTGAACAAAGAAGCGTACAATGCGTTAAATTCGTTGCGAAGCGGTGCATCTTCGGCAAAAAACATTTTGTCGATGTTTTGCGCCACAGAACAATTTTTTTGAAGAAACGTCCAATAATACGGAATGCCGCCCAAGACCATATAAGTCTCCAAAATTTGCTTACGTGTGAAACTGAAACCGAGGGCGTTCACATACCTTTCGCACTCGTGGAGGTTGAAGGGTTTGAGATAAATCTGACGAGAAAGTCTGTTATGAAGCCCGCCGTAGTTCATCACAATTTTGCTTACAATCCACGACGCCGCGCTGCCGCACACCACGAGCAAGATGTCTTTGCGGGCGGTCGCCCAGCCGTTCCAAAAATGTTCGAGGGCTGACACGAAGTCAGATTTCTGCGTATCCATCCACGGCAATTCGTCGATGAAAAGCACCTTTTTTCCGGCGGGAAGTGCCGCGAGAAAGTCTTCCAAGGCATGGAACGCCTTGAACCAATCCTTGAATTTCGGAATGTCGCGCATCCCGGCATTGTGCAACGATTGCGCAAATTCAATGAGTTGACGTTTCTTGTCACCGCCTTGTATTCCAGTATGTTGGAAGGTAAAACGATAATTGAACGTCTCCCTTACAAGAAACGTCTTGCCTACGCGCCGCCGCCCATATATTGCAACAAACTCCGAATATTCGCTTTCGTAGAGTTGTTCGAGTTGCTTTTGCTCATTTTCACGTCCTATAATCATAGCCCGAAATGTTTATTAAATTTTCTGCAAATATAACAATACTCAGCCAAATCTACAAATTTTTATATAGATTTGGCTGAGTATCGGCGCAAAAATGGCGATTTTTGCAAAATACTCAGCCAAATCTATGTTTTTTAGGGTAGATTTGGCTGAGTATCGGCGGTTGTATAGAGACGCACGGCCGTGCGTCTTTACACAAATTCGTCCCCGTATTTCAATTTCACGGAATTGACGAGGTTCTTGATGTTTTGTTCGTCGGCTTTCGGGACTACGAGGAGGAGACCGTCGCTCTCTGCTACGATGTAGTCTTTGAGACCTTGAATCACAACGAGCTTAGAGTCGCAATTGACGATTGAGCCGGTGGTGTCGTGGATAATAGCCTTGTCGCAGACTACGACGTTGCCATCGGAATCCTTGTTGGAATTTTCATACAGCGAACCCCACGTGCCGAGGTCGCTCCACGGGAACAACGCCGGAATCACGTACACTTCATCGTGATTTTCCATAATGCCGTAGTCGATGCTGATGTTCGGACATTCGGGGTAGATGGTGTTGATGAACTCGGTCTCACGGTCGGTATTATAAACACCCATACCCTGCAAGAATAGCGAGTGGATTTCGGGCTGATATTTCTCAAACGCCTGTGTGATAGCATTGACATTCCAAAGGAAGATGCCCGAATTCCAGAAAAATTCGCGGCTTTCGATGAAAGTCTTCGCCATTTCGAGGTTTGGCTTTTCGGTGAAGAGCTTCACCCTTGTAACCTCGTGGATAGCAAGGGGATTGTCGTCAGAATGACTGTCGATCTGTATATAGCCGTATCCTGTCTCTGGGCGCGTGGGCACAATGCCGATGGTGAGCAGCGCGTTGCTAAACTGCGTAAACTGCAAACCCCTGTTGATGGTCTCCACAAAACCGCGCTCGTCGCCGATGTAATGGTCGGCGGGCGATACGACAATGTTGGCGTTGGGGTTCACAGACTTAATCTTGTAACAAGCGTAGGCAATGCACGGCGCGGTATTGCGGCGCAAAGGCTCGGTGAGGATATTTTGGTCGTCCAATTCTGGCAGCTGCTCCTTGACAAGCGATGCGTATGTGCTGCCCGTCACAATGTAGATGTTTTTTGGGCTGCAAATCTTCGTAAACCGGTCGAAAGTCTGCTGCAAAAACGTGCGCCCCGTCCCGAGGATATCGAGAAACTGCTTGGGGCGAGCCACACGGCTCTTGGGCCAGAAACGGCTTCCAATGCCGCCAGCCATAATAATGCAATAGTTGTTGTTGTCTGTGTTTACCATAAAGTTGGCTGTTATAAAGCGTTGTTATTTTTTTAAAAACGTCCAAAATTAAGGTAAATATTTGATATTGGCAAAACTTTTTTTTCAACGGCTTGGATTTATTGTTTGCGGTTATTGTAAAAAATCATATATTTGCGGCTGAAAAACAATGAGATGATGAGGAGACTTGTGGCTATATTAATAATGTTGATGACTCTTTGCGGCATGGCGTCCGCAATCGGTTATCCGTCAGTGCCGTGCGACTCCACGTCCATCGTATATCTCAACAAGGGCCTGGACGAGCTGAGCCACCAGGATTCGCTGTATATGTTTTTGCCGCTGTCCACCCGCAACCTCAACGACTTCACGGTGAAGCATTTTGGCATCCGCGCCAAATACATCGAATACAATGTGCCCACCAAACAGTATTTTCACATCGACCTCAATAAAACCCCAATCCACGAGCATTACCCTTGGGAATCGATAGTGCCGTTGCTTGTAGGCATACTCTTGGTGCTGCTCGCAAGGTTTTTCCTGCCGGGGTACATATCGCAATTGTTTTTGATTGTATTCTACCACAACGCCTTTATGAGCAACGTCCGGGAGAAAAACGTCAATGCCGACAGAGCCGGGCACCTGCTGATGTTCAATTACTTGATTAATGCGGCGTTGTTTGCGATGGTGGCATTATATAGGTACAACTATGTTTTCGGCACGAGATTCCTATTGTCGTTTATCTCGCTGCTGATACTGCTGATAGGCGTATATTTGATAAAAAGGACATTGAGCTATATGCTGGCAAAGCTGTTTGACTGCGACGACGTGTACGAATTGCATTATAAAAACCTTTCGTACCTGATGCACTGCCTCGGCGTATTTTTGCTGTGCGCCAATGTAGGCAATTTGTACATAAATATACAGTGGGCGCACGATTGCATCTTCTGGACAACCGTCTCTGGGATAGTTGTAGCGGAGATTTTGAAAATAATTCGCTTATTTAAAATTATTGTCGAGAAACATTTTTCTATTTTCTATTTATTTTTGTACCTTTGCGCCGTGGAATTTTTGCCTGTTTTGGTCGCTATCAAAATGCTATCCCGTTGATAATGAGCAAGGTAAAAAATCCGAGAGGAAGGATAGAGAGAGATAACTTACACTAAAATCGCATTATTTTGAAAATTTCGAGTCTATTGGTATCGCAGCCGAAGCCTACCGTGGATGGAAATCCATACGTGGCGTTGGCGGAAAAAATGAAACTCAACGTGGGTTTCAGGCAGTTTATCAAGGTTGAGGGAGTGTCGTCCAAGGAGTTCAGGGCGCAGCACGTCAATCTGCCTGACTTCAAGGCGGTTGTATTCACGAGCAAGGTTGGCATCGACACGTATTTCAAGTTTGCAAAGGAGGTCAAATTCAAAGTGCCCGAGGATTTGCTCTATTATTGCTCCACCGAGGCGGTCGCCAACTATTTGCAGAAGTACATCACATTCCGCAAGCGCAAGATTTTCTACGGCGAAAAATCTGTACTCGAACTCACCGACCCCATCAAAAGACATCTCGGCGAAAACACTCTCGTAGTGCACAGCGACGTATCGAGCGACGAGATTCCCAAATTCCTCGACAAATTGAAGGTGAAGCACACCGAAGTGGTGCTCTACAAGACTGTGAGCGCAGACCTCTCCGATATGAAGGAGGAGTTTGGCACGTACCAGGTGCTGGTATTCTTCACTCCGGCGGGCATCCGCAGCCTCAAAGAGAATTTCCCCGACTGGGAGCAGGGCGATGTGAAAATCGCGGCCTTCGGTCCCTCCACTCACGAGGAAGTGAAAAAACTCGGCTACCGTCTCGACATCGAGGCTCCTACCGAGGAATGTAAGAGCATGACAAGCGCGCTCGAAAAATTCATCACGGCAAACAACAAGAAAAAATAATTATCAATCACCTTGGCTAAAAAATACGGTTTCACGAGGCAGGAAAAGCTCAAAAGCGTTGTAAGCATCGAAAAGCTTTTCACTGGCGGACGTCTCTTTTGGGCGTATCCGCTGAGCGTGCATTACCGTATCTACAATGACGAGGGCGGCGCGGCGTGCAAGATGCTTGTATCTGTGGGCAAGCATTTCTTCAAGCGCGCCGTACACCGCAATAGAATCAAGCGTCTGGTCCGCGAGGCTTACCGTCTCAACAAAGAGCCTCTCATAGCCGCCGTCCAACAAGCCAACATCCGGCTCGACTTCGGCGTCGTATATAAATCCAAGGAAATCGCCGACTACAAGACCATCGAGGCGGGCATCAAACAAGCCATCGAAAAACTCGCGGAAATTATTGCAAAACCAAAAGACACATCAGCATAAAAAAACGCAAGGAGAACACCAAAGCTCCTTGCGTTTTTTTAGTTATTATGCGAATCAACAATATTGAACCGTTAGTTGTAGCAAGCCTCGCCATGTTCGTAAATATCAAGGCCCTCTTCCTCGATGCGTTTTTCGACGCGGAGGCCGTGAGTCTTCTTGATGAGCAAGAATACGCCAAGACCAAGCACGAAGGCAAACGCCGCAACGCTCAATGCGCCCAAAGTCTGAACGCCGATGAAAGCCTCCACACCGTTGATTGCGGAATCGCAGAATACGCCAGTCAAGACAGTGCCGATGATGCCGCCAACGCCGTGTACCGAAACTGCACCTACAGGGTCGTCGATATGGCACTTCTTGTCGAGGAACGAAACCGAGAAACACATCAACACAGACGTTACAATGCCGATGACAGCCGCAGCCCAAATCGGCACGCAGTCGCAACCTGCCGTAATGCCCACCAAGCCTGCCAACACACCGTTGCAAACCATTGAGAGCGAAGGCTTGCCGTCAATCAGCCACGTGTAGAGCAACGCCGCAATACCGCCAGTAGCCGCCGCCATGTTGGTAGTAACAAACACGTGCGACATACTCGTTGCGTTAGCGTAGCCGGTTGCAGCCACGGTGGAACATGGATTGAAACCAAACCAACCCACCCACAGGCAGAACACGCCCAACGCGCAGAGCGTCAAACTGTGACCGGGGATAGCCTTCGACTTGCCATTCTTGTCGTACTTGCCAACTCTTGGGCCAAGAACAATCGCGCCAGCCAATGCAAGCACGCCGCCACAGAGATGCACCACCGTAGAGCCGGCAAAATCGTGGAAGCCAATCTCGCTGAGCCAGCCGCCGCCCCACGACCAATGTCCTTCTATCGGATAGATTACGAGCGAGATTACCATCGAATAGACAAAGTACATCGAGAATTTGGTACGTTCAGCCATTGCGCCCGACACAATCGTGGCTGCAGTGGCGCAGAATACCGTTTGGAAGATGAACGTAGCCTCGGCGGGAACGTTGGAATCGCTGCCAATGAAGAAAAAGCCATCCCAACCGATGAAGCCGTTGCCAACACCGTACATTATCGAGAATCCCGCAATCCAGTACAGCACCGAGCCACACATAAAGTCGCAGAAATTCTTCATCAAGATGTTAGCAGTGTTTTTGGCGCGAGTGAGACCCGCCTCCACGAGTGCAAATCCTGGCTGCATCCAAAACACCAGCATCGCACCCAACAACACCCACAAGGTGTCCAATCCGTTCACAAAATCCTTTGCCTCCTCCACTACCGGAGGTATATCTAATAAAATGCCTGCCATAATAATTTTCGATTTTTTGATTTTCGATTTTTTGATTGCTCATTATGCATTATGAATTATGCATTATGCATTGAGCATTACTTCTTGTCCTTCAATACCGTGTCGCCGTGTTCGCCGGTGCGGATAGACCAACAGTCGATGACATCGCTGAGGAAGATGCGACCGTCGCCAATATTGCCGGTGTGTGCGATTTTGAGGAGGACGTTGATTGTGTTTTCTACGATTACATCGCGACAGACGATGGTGATTGCCACGCGCTCGATGATGTCGGTGTTGTAGGCGACACCACGGTAGATGCGCTCTTGACGCGACTGACCAATGCCGTGCACATCGTGGTACTCAAACCAATCGATGTCGGAGTTCAGCAAGGCTTCTTTCACCTCGTCAAACTTGGTCTTCCTGATGATTGCTTCAATCCTTTTCATTTTGTTACGAATTTTACTTATTGGATATACGTGTATTACGTATTTTACTATTTTTAATGATTGCTTTACATTAACGGCAAAAAAAATTCAAAAACTGAAATTGACACCGCCCACAAAATACGCCTCGCCGTGCGCACCCAAACCTGTCGGGTTGCAGATGACAGCCGCCGACGGGGTTACAGTGCAGAAGTTTTTGAGATTGTAGGTCTTCGACATCTCAAACTTCAATTCGGCGAAGTTGAAACCGTCCTTGCGCGTGTACATCAGAGACTCCTCGTTTTCGATAGCCGCGCCAACTGTGAATCCCAAGTCGAGTCCACATTCCAACGATGGAGCGTAGCAAATCTCAATGTAGGAAGAATGGCCTTGGCTGTCGTCAGCCTTGCGGTTTGCACCCGCGAGCATCACATTGTAGGAGATTGAGAGCGGGAGGTCGGTCTTCTCCGAGAAGTCGTAACCCACGCCAAGTTCGAGGTAGTGGTAGGTCTTGTACGCACCGAAAAATTCAAACTTGTCTTGCGTCCACGTGTAATCCGTCAGCGACAAGAAAGCACCGCCTACCGAATAACTTGCATACAAGTCGATTTCGGTGTAGTCGTCCTTGCCAATTGCGGAGATGCCTGCAATGCCCGCGCTGAATCCGCCCGCCGCAAACTCGGCGTCGCCCACAAAAGAAAGTCCGGCACAATTGCCGCCGCGCCAAATATCATTGGTGGCGACACCGAGGTCGAAAGTCAATGGGCTGCCGTCGCCCTCCGCTTCCTGTGCTCTTGCACTCATTGCGGCAAGCGCAACCATCGCCGCCGCAATCATAATTCCAAAAGATTTCATATCCCTATTTTTTAGTTAGTAATTGTTTTACGCTGCAAATGTAAAAGGGATATTTGGGGCGTACAAGCGTTTGTATTGGCATTAAGCGTAAAACGTACATTAAAGACGTGTAAAACGTAAAACGGGGATAGTGAAAAAACGTATGCGCAAAACCATCATACTATATTATAGAGTCGTCATTGCCCACACCATTGCGTTTAATTTACAATCCTTAGAATACAATATCACCATCATCGTCAACACCTTAACTATATGAAGATAATGTTCGGTATCAAAACTCCATCTTAAACCGTCCATTCCCCTTCATAGCCTCATAAACATCTTGATTGAAAATGTAATTCTTGGGTGTCCTTCCGGCGTGCCGTGAGGCGGGTGCGGCGATGCTTTCGTTGCACTCAGAAATGACGCCCGATTGCAGAATCTTTTTCATAAAATTGCGACGGTCGAACCTCACGCCCAAAATTGACTCGTACAATCGCTGCAAGTCAGGTATGGTAAAGTGCCTGTCCATCAGGTCAAAACCTATCGGTTCAAAATGTATCTTTTCACGTAGAGTATGCAACGCCTTGTCGAGGATTTCTTTATGGTCGAAGGCGAGTTCGGGCAACGCACCTAACGCAAACCAACGGGCGTCGGAGGCATCGTCGCCACCCTTTACGTCAGATTTTTTAACGAGAGAATAGTATGATACAGATATTACACGCTCGCGGGGGTCGCGATCCAACGCCGAAAAAACACCAAATTGCTCTATTACAGCGGGCTGCAACGATGTTTCTTCATACAATTCGCGGCGGATGCATTGGTCGGTGGTCTCGTCCATACGGAGAAAACCGCCTGGCAACGCCCACAACCCCTTGTAAGGCTCTATGCCACGACGTATCAAGAGGATTTTGATGCTCTGACCATCGAAGCCAAACACCGCGCAGTCGGTAGCAACAGCAGGATGCGGATATTCGTATTTATATTTTAGAGATGCCATTTTGGATGTTGGTTTTAGCGTTAATAATACGCAAAAGTAATATTTTTTGTGGTTATTATAAAAAAAATGTTTACCTTTATCGAAAATTTTTTAATAGACCCACAAACCATATCATTATGCCCATCAAAGATTGGAGCGAAGACGACCGCCCACGCGAAAAACTAATGCAAAAGGGCGCGGAATCGTGCTCTACGGCAGAACTTCTCGCCATCCTAATGACCAACGGAACGCGCACAAAATCAGCCGTGGAACTTGGCGAGGAGGTGCTCAAAAATTGCGAAAACAACCTCGTGATGTTTGTACGCAGCACATTGGATGCGTACCAAGACGTTGTTGGCATAGGTCCGGCAAAAGCCTGCATCATCAAGGCGGCTGCCGAACTCGGACGGCGTATCCACATGGCAAGCCTTGGAGAAGTCATCAAAATCAACAGCCCCGAAACAGCATACGAAGTGATGCAGTTTTTGAGGTTCAAGGGCTGCGAGGAGTTTTGGGCAATATTCACCAACAATTCGGGGATGTTGATACAAAAATCGCAGGTGGGATCGGGCAACGGGGCAGCCGTGCCGGTGGATTTCCGCAAACTCACCTCGCAGGCAATAAGTTGCAACGCCACACGCGTCATCCTCTGCCACAACCATCCCGGAGGCAGCCGTATGCCGTCGCAACAAGACATTGTGCTCACCCAAGACATCAAGAAGATGTTGGAACTCATCAACGTCTCCGTCGTGGAACACATCATCATCGCTGGCGACAGTTATTTTAGTTTTGTGGAAAATCAAATACTATAATTAAAAATATATTTGCAATTACTAACGTTTAATTTCAAAATACTTGTTATATTTGCGCAATGTTACATTAAATATTTAAGGCAATGATGAAAGAACCCAACATAGACCTTGACGAGTATATGCCGCAATCGAAGACATCCAAAGCCCCCGCCCCGACAATTGACGACGAGGAAGAGGATGCCAAGTACGAATATGTATGTGTCAACAAAGAACATCTCATTGCACGCGCAATGGCAGGCTATTGGCAGATTAAAAATGGTCAATATACCGACAGCGTTGAAATGTTCAAAAAATTGAGACAACATTATAAAATGGAGGCTGTATGATTGTCAATTGGTCTGATTATGCCCAATTTGAGTTTCTCAAAACGCTTGACTACGTAGAAGAACACTTTGGCGAACAAACTCGAAACAAATTGTTCAACAGCGTCAACCATACCAACGACATCCTAATACAAAACCCGTTTGCAGGGAGGAAAGAACCATTGTTGGGAAATGATATGATACAATACAGGAGCATTTTGGTAAGCGACATCAACAGAATAATATATTTTGTTGACAAAGGTAATGTCAATGTAGTTGACTTTTGGGATATGCGGCGCGACCCAGATTTCCTTGCAAAAAGAATTTCAAATTACTGATAAAATATTCCGCGAAAAATATTATCTTTGCGCATCATAAAAAAGACACATCGTGAGCATCAGGTACTGTCATCATAAGGACATCGACTTCGACAAGTGGGAGAACTGCGTCAGCAATTCCCTCAATGCCTGCGTGTTTGGACACGTGTGGTACTTGAACAACATTTCGCTCGCGTGGGACGGCATCATAATGGGCAATTACGACGCGGTGATGCCCGTATTCCGCGACGCCGACAGAATGTACCTGCCTTACGGGATGCTTTGGACGGGCATCTACTGCAAAGACAGCCTTACGCCAAGAATATGCCAAGGCTTCATCGATTTCATCGACCAAACGTTTAAGTACGTAAACATTACATTAGATAAGTATTTCTTTGACAATGTGGAGGTTAATGGCCGTCTCTCAAAGGAATACATCTATCAGTTGGACACCTTCAAGGGCATCTCCAATATCGACGTGCAGGGACTCGTAGGCACTGTCAATTATAACCGCTACACCTGCCGTGATCATATCATCAACACCGTGAAGGCTGTGATTTACAGCGACTTTATGGACATCGACAAGTCGCTATCCTTCAAGACCGCTATGATGCTCAAAAACCTGGCTTACAAGGCAGTGGAGCACAGGTTTGGGTGCTATACCGAACTCTTGGAGCGCAACGTATCGCCGAGAGGATCGGCGTTGGTGGTATTTGGCGACAGCTACATATTCATGCCGTTTTTTGGCACAGCCAATATGCCCACCGACTCAAGTTTCGGGCGGATATTGTTGCTCTCGCACATTGTCAACAAGTATTTTGCACACAAGCCGGGCATCCTCGTCATCGACTCTCAAAAATGCGGCATCCCGACGCAAGCCCTCGAAAAGATGGGCTTCAAGAAATACGCATACTGCCGATACAAGGTGGATATGCTCTCAAAAATCACTAACTTGTTCAAAACCAACAGACAAACACAATTCAGCGAATGAAAATCATATCATACAATCTCAACGGCATCAGAGCCGCAGTTACCAAAGGGCTTTACAATTGGCTCAAGGTCGAAAACCCCGACATCCTCTGCATTCAGGAGACCAAGGCGCAACCCGAACAGATAGACGAAATCGAGTTTAAGCGATTGGGCTACAAGTGCTATTGGCACTCGGCGCAGAAGAAGGGCTACTCCGGCACGGGAATCGTCACCAAAATAGCACCCAAGCACGTAGAATACGGCATGGGCATAGAGAAGTACGACGACGAGGGACGCGTAATCCGCGCCGACTACGACGGCTATTCAGTGATTTCGGTCTATCATCCGTCCGGCACGAGCGGCGACGAGCGTCAGGCTTTCAAGATGCAATGGCTCGAAGACTTCACCGAATACATCGAGAATTTGCGCAAGGATTTCCCAAAACTCATCATCAACGGCGACTTCAATATCTGCCGCCTTTGGATAGACATCAACAACCCCGAAAAACACGAAGACGTGTCGGGATTCCTGCCCGAAGAGCGCGAATGGTTTCAGAGGTTTGTGGATTTGGGATACGTGGATAGTTTCCGCGAATTCAACAACGAAGAAAAACAATATTCGTGGTGGTCGTACCGTGGCGGCAGTTATCAGAAAAACCTCGGCTGGCGCATCGACTACAATATGGTAACATACAACCTCAAAGACCAACTCCGCTCCGCCTTCATCCGCCCCGAATTGAGATTCAGCGACCACTGCCCGGTGGGGATTGAGATATTTTAAGATTATGACAGGCACAGTAATAAAATCCACCGGCAGCAACTACCTCGTCCGCGACAACGGCGACGGCACGATAATTCCCTGCAAGATACGCGGCAAACTTCGTCTCGACGGCAATAAGAGCACCAACCCCGTTGCCGTGGGCGATATTGTTGATTATGATATGGAAACAAGCGGCGACGTGGGCGTCATCTCCAATATACAAAAGCGTCAAAACTGCATCGTCCGCCGCGCCACCAACCTCAGCCGTCAGTCGCAGGTGATAGCCGCCAACATAGACCAATGCCTGATTGTTACGACATTGATAATGCCCGAAACGCCTTTGGAGTTCATCGACAGGTTTCTCGTGTCGGCGGAGGCGTACAAGGTAACTCCTATCATCGTCTTCAACAAGTGCGACCTCTGCAAGGACGAGGGCGTTGCGGAAGAATTAAAACGCCGCATCGACCTCTACACCAATATCGGCTACCGTTGCCACTGCACGTCGTCGGTAACGGGCGAGGGCATCGACACTCTCCGCGATATCCTCCGCGACAAGACCACGCTACTTTCGGGACGCTCCGGCACGGGCAAATCTACCCTCATCAATACCATCAACCCCGGACTCAACCTCCGCACGGGCGAGATTTCGTCGGCGCACTTGGACGGCAAACATACAACTACTTTTGCTGAAATGTTTCCTTTAAGTTTCGGTGGTTATGTGGTTGATACACCGGGTATTAGGAGTTTTGGAACGGCAGGGCTTACCAATGAGGACGTCGCCCACAATTTCCCGGAATTTTTCAGTAGGCTGAGCGAGTGCCGCTTTTATAATTGCACACATACCAACGAACCCGGTTGCGCCGTAAAAGCCGCCGTCGAAAACGGCGAAATCGAATTTTCGCGCTACGAGAGTTACCTCTCGATATGCTTTGAAGACGGCGGCAAGCACAGGATGTCGCGGAAGGAGATATATGGATGATGGCTACGTTGAGGGCTTTGTGACATTCTTTCAAAAATACGAGAATAACAACGGGCAGCAAAGAAACAAATAAAATAAAAAAGGAAAAAAATATGCTAAAAAATTGGATTTTGAGTAAAAAAATCTAAATTTGCACCGTAAAATAATCAAATAATTGCGATTGATGAAAATAACATTTATATATCTGCTGATTTGCATCTTGTTTGTGCCGGCTTGCGGAGAGTTAACGTCAGGTGGCGGTATAAGCAACGATTTTAGGATCTTAGGCATAAGTGTGCAAGATGACAAAGGATATGCACTTGCGGACAAAACTGTTTATGTGTTTTTAGATGAGTTCCCGCCAACATACACAAATGCTATGTTCTCAGATGATAATAGCATTGCTTCTTTTAAAGAAGAAGATGCAGTTGCAAGCGCAATAACTCACCAGGATGGTAGTATTTGTGTTGATTTTAGTACTACTCAACTAACTACTGATGATGTTTTTATTAATTACGAAGAGGCTTTAAAACATAAATATTACTTTATTGTGTTTGACGATAATCATAAGCCTTATGGTTTTGAATATTTTATAAAAGTTGCAGAGCATAACAATCCGATTTCTAAAATAATCATTCTTCCATCCAACAATAATCCTGCTTTAAACTTTTCAGATGTTACCGTGAGCCCCGATGCTGATGAAAATATGTCAATATTATTTAATGTTAACAATAAAGAAAAAATTCAATCCCTGTATATTTGTGATAAAAATCATACGATTATGGAGGATTTATCAGGTCAAATTAATGACGATTTTAGTTATGACGGTTGCGCTTTCGTTTATTCTTCGAAAATACCGATCGACAATTATTATATTTGTGCGCAAACAACTGACAATCTTACTGCTGAATTCCCGTTAGGCGAGAACATAGATTATGTAATCGGTAATCATTTGACTTATCTGTCTATTTTTGACAACAAAAGTTATACTATGGAGAATGCAGTAGTCAATAAGGTAGATGTAATGTCGGTTTCATCGGATGATGGTCGTGTCTATGGATTAAAAGCAGCAGAAAAAGCACACAATGCAACAGTTGCAGAAAATGCGAGGAAGGTTCTTCTAATCCAAGACGGGAACCAGGTGTCTGAGGTTGTAGAAAACGGAATTATTATTGCTGAAAATGGATGTATTTGTAAGATTAATTCAATTACAAATGATAACAATGATGCAATAATCAATATGTTCACCATAAAAAACAGTGAAAAAATTACAATTGATTTATCTGATAATTTATTCCAATGAAAAAATTATTATTTCTCATATTATTTGTATCATTCTTTGTGATATCGGCTTTTGGTCAGAAAACTATCGTAACTGGTTCTGTAAAAAATTCGAATGGAGAACCTATGGCGGCAGTAGTTGTTACGGAAAAAGGCGTAACAAATACAACTCTGACAGATTCCGAAGGACGGTATAGAATAGAAGTACAGCCAAATGCCGTCATTGAATTTTCTATGTTAGGATACAAAAATAATACGTTTAAAACTTCGAGTTCCCCTTCCAACACTATTGATATAATACTCATAAAGAAAAAATATGTAAAACTCGGAGCGTTCGGAGGTATGAATATGAGCGTTGACGGTCTTTTTGTGTTCTCGGATTTACATGACAAAATCAACAATCATAACATCAAACCTTGCTATGGTTATTATAATGCGGGGATATATATTGACGTAGTTTCTTTGCGAACTTTTTCCTCTGAATTTGGAATATGGTTTAGTTCAAGGGGCATAAAAGAAGAATTTGATTCTTATAAAGGTGTTTCACAATTTTATTATGTGTCGATACCTGTTCCGATGCTTGCAAAATTCAAGTTTAGAAGTGGCAAAACAGGTATATATGGTTTATGCGGATTTGTTTGCGACATATTCTTAAAAGGCGACGTAAAAGAAACTTATTATGAAAAAGAACGCAGCATTAATATTAGTAATAATATAGTTTCTCCCGTTTCTCCGGGTTTCCTTTGCGGGTTAGGTTATGAGACAAAAATAGGTTTTGGCATAAGGTTAGATTATAATGCTTGGACTGTATTTAACAAACCGAATTACTGTTTGATGCATAATTTCAATGCCTCACTCACTTACACCATTCCGAGGAAAAAAGATAAAATGTAATTGCAGTACAAAACAAAAAGTTTTTACCAAATCTATCAAAAAAAGTGAGATTTGGTAAAAACTTTTTATAAGTAGTTGATTATCAATAATGTTTTTTCTGCGAAAATAATCGTCTTAATTAAAAAGTGGGACAACCTAATTCGCCATCCTGTAAATCTTCTCGATGTCTTCTGCCGTCAACTTCTTGAATTGACCCATTGTCATCGTGTAATCGCGGGTGCACTTGCGAGACATCTCCTTGATTTCGGCATCGGTAACATTGCGGCCGATGAGTTCGGGGATGTTGATGGGCATACCGATTGCGTGGTAGAAACGCTCAATCGCCTCAACGCCCTGGATTGCAGTGCCTTCGGGGTCGGAGTAGTCGTTTGGAACGTCCATTACATTGACGGCAAAACGCACAAACCTCGACACATCTTCCTTCATCACGTAACGCGCCCAACTCGGCCAGATTGCCGCGAGAGCCGCGCCGTGTGTGGCGTCAAACAATGCGCTCAATTCGTGTCCAATCTGATGCGTAGCCCAGTCGCCGACACGTCCGCAGCCGGTCAAGCCATTGTGCGCAAGGCTTCCCGCCCACATTATCTGCGCACGGTTGCGGTAGTCCTCGGGATTTTTGAGCACTGCAAACACACATTCCTTGGCGGTGCGCAGAAGACCCTCAGCCATATTGTCGGAAAGCGTCATATCCACGTCATGCGAAAAATAACGCTCCATCGTGTGCATCATAATGTCGGTAACGCCCGCCGCCGTCTGGTATGGAGGAAGCGTGTAGGAACGCTCGGGATTCATTATTGCAAACTTGGGGCGGCAAATGTCATTGTTGTAGCCGCGCTTTACGTCTATCGCCTCGTTGGTGATGACGCTCGAATCGCTCATCTCGCTGCCCGCCGCCGGAATCGTGAGCACCGCGCCGAGCGGCACAAAAGATGTAGCCTTTGCCTTGCCGCAATAAAAATCCCACACGTCGCCGTCGTAGCCGATGCCATACGCTATCGCCTTGCCCGAATCGATGACGCTGCCGCCGCCAACAGCGAGGATGAAATCAACGCCTTCCTTGCGGCAGAGGTCGATGCCCTCGTGCACCTTGCCAAGACGCGGGTTTGGCACCACGCCGCCGAGCGTTACATACGGGATGCCCTCGGCTTTCAGGAGGTTGCAAACCTTGTCGAGCAATCCCGACTTCTGCGCGCTCTTTCCGCCAAAATGCACAAGCACCTTCTTGCCGCCGTATTTCTTTACCATCTGGGCGACCTTATCTTCAGATTCCTTGCCGAATACTACCTCGGTGGGGGTATAATAATTGAAGTCTATCATAGATATAATGGGTTTTAATTGTTTGTCAATGTTTTGATATTGAAAATCTAATTTAGTTTAATGAGCACTGTTTAACTTTGATTTTGGATGTAAAAATATAAAAACGTGATGGAATTTGCAAGGATTATTTAATGTTTCAGTTTTTTTGATTACCTTTGCGGTTTGTTAGGAAAAAAGCTAATTGTATGAAAACAAGAATACTTATCTCGATAATATTGCTATTGGCTACATTAGCGGCAAAGGCGCAGGAGCGTTATTTTCAGCCGTTGGGCAGGATGTACGACCTCGATATGCAGGCCAAGATTGCTGCCGACGAGTCGGAGGACGCGCCATTTTCGGCTGTGAAACCGGTCTTGATACCGTCTGACGAGCCGTTGCCAATAGAAAAAGAACCGCTCGGCACTGCACGATGGCTGCGCACTCATTTTTTTGAGGACGATTTCCTCCAATTTTCGAGCGACATCCACACAATCACCGTAAATCCAATCCTCCACTTCCAGCGCACCTACGTCCGCAGCGACAAGGATGCCGAACTCAATTATTTCAAGCGTCAATACAAAAACGGCGAACACGACGGCGACAAATTTTATTTTCTCAATACCCGTGGTTTTGAGGCGTTTGGACGGCTTGGCAAGAGGATTTACTTCAACACCGAATTTTACGAAAACCAGGCGCGTTATCCCCGTTATGAAGACAGCATCATCAACGTGATGCGCGGCATACCGGGACAAGGTTTCGGCAAGGCATTCAAGGTCGATGGCAAGGATTGGGCGATGGTCTTCGGGCATATTTCCGTTGATGTCAACAAGCACCTCACGCTCACCCTCGGCAACGGCAAAAATTCCATCGGTTCGGGCTACAGGTCGGTGATATTGAGCGATTTGAGTTTCAATTACCCCTTCTTGCGTGCAGACCTCAATTTCGGCAAATTCTATTATTACGTGCTCTGGGGCTATATGCAGTCAGACCATTGGAGTTATTTCTCCACGCACGAAACCGGCGAAAGTCATTATAAATATGCAAGTTACCACGTGGCGGGATGGAAACCCAACAACAAACTCGAACTCTCTGTAGTAGAAGGCGTTATGTGGAAAAACACCAACAAGGACAATGTTTACAAATATGGCCCTAACGCGATGATGTTTGTCCCTGTGATAGGACTGCCGCTCGCGTCGTATGGCTTCAACGAGGACAATCGTGTGCAGATTGGCTTTGATATCAACTATACACCCATAAAATACATCAAACTTTACGGGCAGTACAATTATCAGGGCAAAAATAGGACATACAACGCACACGACTTTTACGGCTACCAAATAGGATTGCATTGGTTTGACCTCGCGTTTGACAACATCAAGGGTTTGAAAAGCCATTTGCAATTGGAGTTCACAAATTCCAACATCTCCGACGGCAGGCAGAGTTCGGATTTCTGGAATTATGGCTACCCGCTCACCACGCTCAACGTCACAAGGCCCGACATCTCCGAGATATACCTCGCCGCCGACTTTGAATACAAGCGCGTAGTCGTGGAAGGCTTGTGGCAACACACTCAATTCAGCGACCGCAAGGCGTTGACGCTCCGTTATATGCTCAACCGCAAGACCAAATGGAACATCTACGCGACGATGATGAGCCGCAAGGTAGAATTTCCCAATTATGACTACGACAACAATATGCTCGTAATCGGCATGGCGATTTGCCCGCAGAATTTTTATTTTGATTTTTGACGTCATTAACATTCCTACCAACCTCAAAACCTTAAACGCAAATGTACAAGTCAAAACTTATCACATTCGTCGAAGACAAGTTCGACATATTGGAGACGGTGCTTATCCTGGTGTTGTTGGCATCGTCGATATTGATGATGAACACCATCACATACTCGCTCCGGTGCATACAAGGCTCGCTGATACTATTGGCGTTGCTGTATTTCCTGATGGCGTTGCGCCCATTCGAGGGCAAAGTGGCGGGGCTGAGGATTGTCGTGAGGCGCGTGGTATATATTTCATTCGTCTTGGGATGCCTTACCACGATGTCGGTGTTTAGTTTTGACGAGAATGTGGACGTCCACAAACTCATCATCGCAACCCTTGTGTTCCTTGGATTGTCGTTTGTATCGCTGTTGCTCCTGAGATTCAAGATGAAAATCAAGGAACGCACCTTCGGACTCTTCCTCCGCTGCGCAATATTCACGGTGGTGCTGGTGTGGCTATGGATGATGTATTAACAATGCATAATTCATAATGCATAATTAGGCGTCCGCCGGATGGCAATTGTGAATTGTGAATTATGAATTGTGAATTACGAATTGTGAATTAAAACTTGCATATCGCTTAATGCTTGCTGCCGAATGGCAATTATGCATTATGAATTATGCATTATGCATTAAAAAAAAATGATAGAAGTAATGTCCCCGGTGGGGAGTTTTGAGACGCTTGCGGCGGCGATTAATGCCGGGGCGCAGTCGGTGTATTTTGGGTTAGGAATCCTCAATATGAGGGCAAAGTCAACCGTCAATTTCACCGAGGAAGATTTGGACAGCATCGTTGCGACGTGCAAGGAGCATGGCGTGAGGTCGTATCTTGCCATCAATACGGTGATGTTTGACGAGGATTTGCCGACAATGCGCCGCCTTGTCGATTTGGCTAAGGCTCATGGCGTTACGGCAATCATAGCGTCCGATGCGTCGGTGTTGCAATACGCGCTTAGTCAAGGAGTTGAGATACACGCATCTACTCAATTAAATATCAGCAATATAGAGGCGGTCAAGTTTTATGCGCAATTTTGCGATGTAGTGGTTTTGGCGCGGGAATGTAGCCTCGACAAGGTGCGCCGCATCCACGACGAAATCATCGCGCAAGACATTCGCGGCCCCAAAGGCGAACTCGTTAGATTAGAGATGTTTGTGCACGGCGCATTGTGCGTGGCGACGTCGGGCAAATGTTACCTTTCGCTTCATCAGATGAACAGTAGCGCAAACCGTGGTTCGTGTCTTCAAGTTTGCCGTCGCGGATATGAAGTAACCGACCTCGAAACCGGCGAAAAACTCGCCATCGAAAATGAGTACATCATGTCGCCCAAAGACCTGTGTACCATTGAGTTTCTCGACCAAATTCTCGATGCCGGAGTTGAAGTTTTGAAGATAGAAGGCCGCGCCCGTCCGCCGGAGTATGTAACACTCACTACGCAAATCTACCGCAACGCCGTCGCCGAAATTCAGGCGCACACCTACACGCCCGAACGCGCCGCCGCCGACAAGGAACGCCTGCGCGAGGTTTTCAACCGCGATTTTTGGAATGGTTACTACCTCGGTCAACGCCTCGGCGAATGGACCAATCATCCCGGCAACCGCGCCAAATTCCACAAGGAGTTCATCGGCACTGTCAACAATTTCTACTCGCGTCTTTCTGTCGCCGAGGTATATCTCAACACCGGCGCGTTGAATGTAGGCGACACGGTGATTTTCATCGGTCAAACCACGGGTGCATTGGAGGTTACAGTATCAGAATTGCGCCTCGACCTCGCGCCAGTACCAAGCGTCAAGAAAGGCGATGTGTTCTCGATGCCCGTGCCAGAGGTGGTACGGAGGGGGGATAAGGTGTATTTGAAGGTGGAGAATTGATAAAAAATTTGTTTTGTTTCCAAAAATCATTATATTTGCAGAGTTTTAGAAACAAAATCGTTATGGACTTTTTGACGTTTAGAAAGCGGATGTATCATTTGGGGTGTTTCAATGTGCATCAGATTGCTATTTGGGAACACGCCTTCGACCGCAACAACCTTACCCGTTGGTGCGCAAGGGGGCTTCTTGTCAAACTCAAAAACGAGTTTTACGCCTTCCCCGAATACAAGCAAGTGAACGATTTTGCGCGTTATATTGCCAACAAGATGTACAGTCCGTCGTATATCAGCCTTCATTCGGCATTGTCGTTTTATGGAATCATACCCGAAGAAGTAATTTCGATAACAAGCGTTACAACCTTGAAAACCAATCAGTTTGTTAACGATTTTGGAACTTACACTTATCAGAAGGTTAAGAGGAATTTGTTTTTCGGATACGAGCCAAAACTTCTGCAAGATGGTCGTGCAATGCTGTTTGCAACGCCCGAAAAGGCGATTCTCGACTTGTTGTACCTTTACCCGTTTTATCGGACTGAACAGGATATGATAGAATTGCGTTTCGACGATTATTTTATGCAGGAAGACCTCGACAAAGACCGTCTCCAAAATTTCCTCGACAGGATTAAGTGCAAGGCGTTGGACGACAGAGTGAAAACAATGTTAAAAGCATACGGAATATGATTGATTTGGAATACATACGCGGCTTTTTCCCGCAGGCGATCGCACGGGACAAGCGTTTTGACCGTTATATGCTCAAAGAATACATACAATTGTTGATTCTTGAACACTTGACGACAACACAATTCGCAGAAAATCTGTCTTTTATCGGCGGCACTAATTTGCGTCTTGTGCAAGGCATCGACAGGTTTTCCGAGGATTTAGATTTCGACTGCAAAAATCTCACGGAAGCCGATTTCATCTCTTTGACAGACAATATCATACGCGATTTGCAAGATGACGGCATCAATGTGGAGGCTCGCGACAAGGCAAACGCCAAATTGACGGCTTATCGTCGCAATTTGCATTTTCCTCAGTTACTTTTTGACCTTGGGCTTACGGGACACCGCGAGGAGCGTTTCCTTGTCAAGATTGAGGCACAGGATCAGGGTTTTGTGTATCAGCCAAAGGTGGCAACTATCAACAAGATGGGCTTTTATATTGACGTTCAGACTCCGCCCGACGACGTGCTTTGTGCTATGAAACTTTCTGCGCTTATTGCTCGTCAGAAGGGTCGCGACTTTTACGACAGCTTTTTCCTCCTGTCTAAGACTATGCCCAATTATGATTATCTTGCAGCAAAGCAAAATATCAACAACCTCGCCGAATTGAAGGCGGCAATATCAAAGACACTTTTGAATGTCGATTTGAACGTCAAGAAAAACGATTTCCGCCACCTCCTTTTCCGCGAAGAAAACGCCGAAAGGATTTTTGGGTTCGGCAAGTTTGTGGAAGGGTTGTAGGGACGCGGCGCGCCACGTCCCCTCAATGTTTATTCCACTGCCAGTCTGAACGTCTTTTTGCAGCCCTTGGCAACGAGCACGCCAACATAAACGCCCGACCTGAGCGTCAGTTGGTTGTACTCTTGCACATCGTCTATCTGCATCACGAGCGAGCCGGAGGCATTGTAAATATATATCTTGGTGTTATTTGTATCAAACTTGCCGCCGACCTTCAACGTGATTTTCTCGCCGGATTTGGCGGGATTCGGAAACACACTCACGGCGCAATTGTCCAAGTAGATTTCGGATACGGGAGTCTTGGGGTTAGCAACATATTCAACCTTAATCTCTATCTTGCCCGATGGCATAATGTAATTTGCCAAGTTGCCATTCAACGCAACTTCCTGACCATTGACATACAGATGCGCCGTATAGCCGTCCTTAATGGTTACAGTGATGTTTATCTCGTCGCCCGCCTTGGCTGTGGGTTGGGAGATTTGCACATCCTCAGACGGCTTGGCGATTTCATATTCCTTTTCGGCATATACGGTCTTGATTTCAACATTCTGCGCTGGCATAGTGAACGACGCCTTATAATTGTTGATATTCAACGTATTGCCATTGTATGTCGCCGACACCAAATCAAACCCTTCGCGTTGCTTGAAGGTGACGCTGATTGCATCATCCACTGCCGCCGTGGTATTGACAACTTGCGAATATTCGTCGGTGGTGATGGTGTAGGCAATTTGGGAGTATTGGGCGGAGATGGTAACGTCTTTCAGATAATCTTTCATATCGAAAGACGCTTTGAAATCCTTAACTGCAATTTCAGTGGAATTCACCAACACCTTATCAAGTTTGTAACCCTCAGACGTGCGGTCTTTGATAGTGAGATTTACCTTGTCTTCTATCGTGGCAGTCGTCTTGTCAGCGGTGATGTTGGCATCAGTGCAAGATATTGCGTAAGCTATGGGGGCATAGACTGTCTTTATCTCAACATTTGCGGCAGGCATTGTGAACGACGATTTGTAATTACTTACAGTCAATGCAGTGCCGTTGTATGTTGCAGATGTCAGATTATAACCCTCGCGTTGCTTGAAAGTAATGGTGATTGCATCGTCCACATTCGCAGTGTTATTGGAGACTTGCGAATATTCGTCGGTGGTGATAGTGTAGGAGATTTTGGAGTATTGCGTCTTTATCTCAACATTTGCGGCGGGCATTGTGAATGACGATTTGTAATTATTTACCGTCAATGCAGTGCCGTTGTATGTCGCGGATGTCAGATTATAACCCTCGCGTTGCTTGAAAGTAACATTGATTACATCGTCAACATTCGCAGTGGTATTGGCGACTTGCGAATATTCGTCGGTGGTGATGGTATAATCGATAGGTGTATAAAATGTTTCAATTTTAACGTCTTCCGATGGCATAAAGAACGAAGACATATAATTGTTGATGACTAATAACTTGCCATTGTATGTTGCAGAAGACAGCATATACCCTTTTCGTTGCTCAAAAACGACATTAATTCTATCATTAACATCTGCCATTGTTTTGTCGACACTTGAATATTCATCTGTCGCAATACGATTCAAACAAGTATAATTTGCTATGATTGTAACATCACTTTCGTAATCAATCATTTTAAACGAACCTCTAAACTTTGAAAGAAATATTTTTTGGCCATTAACATAGACCGATTCAAGGAAACATCCCTCATCTGAGCGATTATTTACAACAAATTGAATTTCATCAAAAATTGATGCTTGGTCTTTGTTACCCTCAATCATTATATTATCATCAAAAGTAGATATTTCAAATTGAGCATCTCCAATATGAATTTGTTTCCAAGTAGAGGGACAAGCACGACTTGTTGTCTCATTATCAGGGATATAACAGCTACCCGTTTCCGACACTTTATGTAACCAAATTCCATTAGCATTATCATTCAAGAAAAAACTATTATTAATGACAACTGTATGAAGATTTGTACATCCATCAAACATATTATTATAACATCCAGTAATCACTGACTTTGCCATTAATGGTGGGGCGACAGTTAAACTAGTACAGTTTCGAAACATATTCCAATAACACAGGCTGGCCAATTTCGTTGCGGGCAAATCTGGTGCTTTTTTCAAACTTGTACAATCTTGAAACATTTTGTAATAACATTGATCCTCCATAGTTGTTGCCGGCAATTTAGGTGGAATGGATAAATTTGTACATCTTTCAAACATTGAACAATAACAACAAAGTGCCAATGTAGTAGCTGGTAACTCGGGAGATGTGGTCAAACTTGTGCAACCTCTAAACATACCAGAATAACAAGAATATGCCATAGTTAAAGCTGGCAACTCAGGTGCTTCAATTAGTTTATCACAAAACGCAAACATAGATTCATAACAAGAGCTTGTTAAAGATGTAGCAGGTAGTTTAGGTGCTTTTATGATAGGACTACCCGTAAATAAATAGCTAAAACAATCGCTTTTGGGAATCTTCGTAATCTCGCCCTTGCCATCTATCAAAGTCATAATATTGCCTCTACACAAAAAGGGCTTTGATACCTTAAAATACACATGTGTATTGTTCCTCCTAGGATAAGAGTTCACGCCATCAGGATTATTACCTTTAAAATACACGTAACTATCCGATTCTGTTATTATCTCAGTTTTCAAATCAAACACTTCCCAATTTTCTTTGTCTAATGAATACCATAACTTCGGACAATAGTTGTAGGTACCGCTTTTCTTCAACGAAATTGATGTGCCTGCGTCCACCACAAAGCATAGGTAATCTGGCTCGGCATCCTGTGCAAAAACCGTGCTTGTCATCGCAATCAATGCGAAAATCAGTGTTAGTAGTTTTTTCATAATGTTTGCGTTTTTGTTAATTACTATGTTTGACAATTACAAATTATGTAATATGATATTTGCTCGTCTTAACTCTATTGGTGTTTTTACACACTTATGGTTGACCGGAAATTGTCGTGCGACTACGATTACTATTGTACAAATTTGAGCTGAATTATGCCTAACAAAATCAATTACACAATTCAATGGAGAATTTTGTTGATTTTGCGGCATATAAGAGCAAGCACATATTATTGTATCACAACGCTTTAAACCGTTAAGTAGTTGATACACATCCTTGGCAGGTTGTTTACATCCATAACCATAATCACCTTGTGTAGCAATACCAATAGACTTCAACATTTGCGATTTTTGTAATTTTAGTTCGTCTATACGTTCTTCAATTGATTGTATTGTATTGTTTTTACTATACGGATAAATATTTTGTGCCAGACCAATTTTTTTCGCATTTTTTTCCATATCAATTTTTTTGATTGTTTTCTCAAAATTATCACAATTACAGACTATGCATTCACTTTCATTATAGGTTACATTATTATCATTTACAAATTGTAGCATTCTTGTCCTATCCACAAATAAAATATCACGAAAATCGTGTCTACACACATCTACCCCATTCAACGAAAAAGCCCACCCTTGGGGTTCTTTGTCGATGTAATCAAATTGGTTGGTTTCTAACACATTAATCTTTTTCAATTCATCATAAACCATTTTAAGAGTAGTTGTCTTGCCACTCCTATCAGGTCCATACAGTACAATCAGTTTCATAATCTTACCTTGTTTTGCTAATCGTACTTTCAATAATCAGGAAGGAAACCAAACACCACGAAAAAAGGCGTAAACCTTTCTATTCGCACTCACGGAAAGCCTAGGAAAAAATCCGTCACCCACATATAGATAAGGCTACGCCACAGGCGCAACACTAAATGTGAGTGAAACGGAAACATCCTAATTACAGACATTCCGTGAGTCTCTAAAATCTTGCTTTCGAGAAATGAGTTTCCTAGGCTTATTTCTTGAGTGCGATTATAGTTATTATGTCGTTTTTGTCGATGCCTCAATGCGGGAAATCGACATTTGCTTATACGGCAAATTTAAAAGGGAAGTTTCGGATTACAAAATATATTTTGGGCGATTAACATAAATTAACAAAACGGTCGAACGGATACATTGTAGGGACGCGGCGCGCCACGTCCCTACCCATGAATAACGCACATTTTCGAAAATTTGCCCAACAAAATTTTCCTGCAAAATGTTAGATTAACATAATTAATTAATAATCAATACAATTAATATTTATTAACACACTTTTCTAACATATCTTTTCCAAAAAACAAGCGATAACTCCGCCCTAACTATAATTTTTTTGGTACTTAGGGCGGAGGTATCGCTGATTGTTCCGCCCTAACTGTATTTTTTTAGGTACTTAGGGCGGAGGTATCAGCATATGTAATTGCCATTATTCATCCGCCAAACATTCTGTATGTGCTCATCGTCGTCATCATTGCGGCGGCTGTCCCTCTTCTTGCCATATCGAAACAGCAACGCGGCAATAATCAGGAAACCGCCTATCATATACAATTCACAACAAAGGCACACGACTCCTGCAATCAACAGAATTATAGCAACTATTTTTTTCGTTCTTTCCATAATTCAACCATACCAAATGAAAAAACTACTTTAAGTTAACCGCAATCCAATCCGCCATCTTCCTCAACGCCATTCCACGGTGCGAGATTCCGTTTTTTTCCTCCGCCGACATCTCCGCCATCGTAACGGAAAATCCATCGGGCTGAAAAATCGGGTCGTAGCCAAAACCGCCATTGCCGTGCTTTTCGGTGGTGATGATGCCATTGACAAAACCCTCAAAATGATGCACCACGCCATCTATCACCAACACAACTTCGGTGTGAAACCTTGCGCGGCGATTGTCGTTGCCATCGAGGGCGGCGAGAAGTTTTGCCATATTGTCAGCGGGATTTTTCTGAGGGCCGGCATAACGCGCCGAATACACTCCGGGCGCACCGCCAAGCGCATCAACCTCCAATCCCGTATCGTCCGAAAAACAATTGCGGTGATACTTGTTCCAAAGATACAACGCCTTCTCCTCGGCGTTTTCGCAGATGGTTTCGTGCGTCTCTGGCAGGTCGTCGTGGCAATCAATATCGGCAAGCGACAGAATTTTGTGATTAACGATAATTCCCTGAGCCTCCGACAGTTTACCTGTATTATTTGTAGCAAAAATTAAATCCATATTATTTTCTCTTTTTTACCTTGATTTCAAAATCCTTTGTTATCTTGCAGCCAACATTGTCGATGACGGTTGCGGTGTGCTTGCCGGGCTTGATGCCGTATGCCTTGGGCTTTTCCCAAATCTCGTCGCGGTCGGTGATTTGGTACTCGTAAGGCGGTATGCCGCCGTATGCGCGTATGTTGTAAGTGGCGTCGCCAGATTCGGGTGCGGCGGCGTCGGTGGTTTCGAGCGTCATTTCGAGAGCCTTGTCGGGTTCGTTGACAATCGCCTGACCGTCCATCGAGCAACCTTCCGAATCGCTGACACTCAACGTGTAATGACCGGCGGAAACGTTTTCACGTACAAGGGAAGTATTGCCGTCGTTCCAAGAATACTTGTAAGGCGGCTTGCCGTTGGTGATTTCTGCCGTCAATGCGCCCATATTGCGACCCTTGCACGGCGAATTTTTGGCGGAGATGTCAATGGCTATACCTTCTTCGGGCTCAGAAACAATTACAGTCTCAATGACGGCGCAACCATTGTCATCGAGAAGTTTTACATTATAATTGCCAGCCTTAAGATTTTCATTTACAGGCGGTTTGTTTTTATTATTGATACTAATACTATAAGGCGGAATACCACCCATAGCATTGATGGTAATTGCGCCGTTGCTGCCGCCCTTGCAGGTAACGTCCGTAACATCAGCGGTAAATTTAAGGATGCTCGCGGGCGCGGTTACGGTGTAGGTCTGCTTGGTGCCGCAACTATTGGCATCAGTTATAGTTACATAATAATTGCCGGGCTTCAGACCCGTTATTGTCTTGGAGTTTTCGCCGTTTGACCATTCAAAATTATACCCCGGAGTGCCGCCCGACACCTCCAATTCGATGCTGCCCGTAGTGCTGCCGGCGCATTTTACATGATTGACATTGGCCGTAACCTCTATGCGCGACAACGGCTGCTTGACCTCCGCCTTGCGCACAAGTTCGCAGCCCCACTTGTCGGCTACCTTCATTGTGTAAGTGCCGGCGCGGACATTCTCTACCACGCGCTCCACAGGCTGGTCGTCCATCCAAAACTTGTAAGGCTCGTCGCCGCCATTGACATCGAAGGTAATTGCACCACGCGCTTGGTCGTAACATATCGAATGATCCACCTTTGGCGACATTGTGAGCGGGATTTTGGGCGACATGACCTCCACAGAATCCCACACAAAACATCTATTGGCATCACGGACAATGCAACCATAAACGCCGCTGCCACGGTTGGTGAGTTCGGGGGCTTCGGTGTCGTCCGACCACACTATATAATAAGGAGTAGTGCCGCCGCTGACCACTGCGCGGAGGTTGGCGTCGTTTGCGCCGTAGCAATGGATGTCGTTGTAGTCGATGTGCATATCGAGACGGTTGTCAGGCTCGTTGATGGTGATTGACTTGGTGTCGGTGTTGCCCTTGCAGTCGGTGACGGTGACGGTGTAAGTACCTGCTGTGAGGCTGTCGAGTTTCTTGCCCTTGCCGCCGTTTGACCATTTGTAGGTGTAATCGGGAGTTCCACCGTTGACAACCACCGTGATGCTGCCAGTCTTGTCGCCCTTGCATTTGACGTCCTCCTTTTCGAGAGTTACCTCCATAGGCTGGCGGTGCTGATAGCGCACAAACATCACATTGCCGTAAGCATCAGCCTCCACCTCAACGACTGCAATGCCGCCCTTCTTGGCAAACCACCTGTAATACACCGACTTGGTGTAGCTGCCAAATTCGGGCGCGGGTCGCCATCCCATCAAGTGGGAGTTTTTGTAGGCGACAATTTTTTTATAAACGACATTCTTCTCGCGGATTGCCTTGTAGGTGTCAATTGGAGTTTTAATTGTCAATACAGTATCAAACACCGACACGTTGCTCATATCCAGGTCAATGCGCACCGAATCGGCAAACTGTTGCAATCCGTAACTCGACACGAACTTCTTGCTGATGGAATCGCTCGTGGCGCGTCCCTTGCCAATCGGGAATTTATAAATCACCAAATCGGTCGGGAATACAAGGACGACGGCGGCTTTGAGTCCGAGATAGTCGTTGATGATGCCCTGCATACGCACCTTCGACGAATCCATCGTGAGAAACTCCATATTTTTCTTGGTTTGGAAACGGACGAGTTCTGAATTTGGGAACAGGTTTCCGTAACGGCTGCGGTTTTTATTATAATAACGGACAGTATCGTAAGTATCAGGTTTCAAATTTGTCAAATCCCAATTCTTATTGTCCAAGTCGCCGAGGCGTAGCTCGCCCTTGTTAAACTTTTTTACGGCATAGATGTAGCCGTCGCCCGCCCCCGCCATATCGGAGTAGTCGATTACAAAACTTGTATCTATCTGCGCCGCCGCCGGCATCCAAGCCGCCAAAACAGCCGTCAGAATCATAATTACCCTTGCTAACATACCGTATCGCCGTGTGAAAAATTCAATAATTGCAACGCAAAATAAGCAAAAAAATTGGTAAAAACAGCCATTAAGCATCAAAATATAAAAAAAACAGAAAAAAAATTTGAGTATTACACAAAAAAGAATAAAATTTGTACCGTATTCTGAATATAAATTATGAATTCATAACAATTAAAAAAATGCGCAGTATATTTATAGCAGCCGCACTTTTGGCAGCGACGATGGTTGCCAACCCGTCGGATGCTCAAAACAAGAAGGTGGACGCAGCCCTCACCTACTACAACAGCGGCGAGTACACCAAATGCCGGGATATGCTCATCAAGTATCTCCCGAAAGTGAAAGACCGACCCACAAAAGGTCAGGTGGCGTTTTATTTGGGCGAATGTAGCCGTCATCTGAGCGACTCACGCAACGCAATGAAATATTACCGTCAGGCAGTACAGGCGAAGTATTCCAACCCGTTGGCGACGCTCTACCTCGCCGACGCGCTCAAGATGCGCGGCAACTACGAGGACGCATCGGCGCAATACAGTGCCTTCCACGACCTCGCGCCGCAAGACCCAAGGGGCGAACAAGGCGTGCAGGATTGCGAAAACGCCCTCAAATGGATGCAGAAACCCACGCGACACATCGTATTCCCGGCGCGTTGGCTCAACGACAAGGAGGCTGACTTCGCGTCGTGTTTCGGCACCGACACCACCACTATCTACTTCACGTCGGCGCGTGAATCCGCCACCGGCAACGACAAAAACGCCAATTCGGGTTCATATTACACCGACATCTACTTTTCCGAGAAGGACAAGAAGGGCAAATGGTCTATCCCTGTGCCTATCCAAGGCGCGGTGAACACCCCCTTTGACGAGGGTTCGCCTTTCGTTACCGCCGACGGCAATACGATGTACTACACATCATGCAAAAACCTCAAAAACCAACAACTCGGCTGCCGCATCTATGTCTCCAAATTGGAAGAAAACCTTTGGGGCAACCCTGAGGAAGTGGTATTGTTTGCCGACAGCACGGTTTCGCTCGGACATCCAACCCTCTCCGCCGACGGCAAGACCATCTACTTCTCCTCCGACGCTCCGGGCGGACAAGGCGGCAGGGATATTTGGAAGGCAACACGCGAGGGCAATTCCAACAATTGGAGCGCTCCCGTAAATCTCGGCAAGGACGTAAACACCGCCGACGACGAGGTATATCCCTTCATCGACAGCAAGGGCGTGCTATACTTCTCGTCCAACGGACGCGGCGGTATGGGCGGCCTCGACATCTTCCGTTATTTCTCCAAAGACGGCAAGAGCTACACCGCAAACCTCACTTACCCTCTCAACTCCGCCGGCGACGATTTCGGATTCCACCTCAATAGCGACGGCAAGCGCGGATTCCTCTCGTCTAACCGCGAAACCTCCCGTGGCGACGACTTGTACGGATTTTTCCTGCCGCCAATCGAAGTTACAATCGAAGGCATCTGCAAAAACGAAGAGACCGGCATAGCCATCAACGACGCCGAAGTACAAATGACCGGCACCGACGGCACACAAATGACCGGCAAGAGCAACGGCGCAGGCAAATTTACCTTCAAGCTCTCCGAAAACACCGACTATATGTTTGTGGCATCGCACAAGGGCTACCTCAAAGGCATCAGCAAGGAATCCACAAAGGGCTTGACCGAAAACACAACGCTCCACACCACCATCCTCTTGACGCCGCTCGTTCAGGTAGTTGAGCTCGAAAATATCGAGTACGACTTCAACAAGGCAAACCTCCGCGAAGAATCCAAGATTTCGCTTAATGTATTGGTTGAGGTTTTGGAAGTTAATGACAATATTACCATCGAGTTGCGTGCCAATACAGACTTCCGTGGTTCAGAGGAGGACAATATGAAACTCTCCGAAGAACGCGCCAAGTCGGTAGTAGAATACTTGATTTCCAAAGGCATCAGCCCCGACCGCCTCACCTCTCGCGGTATGGGCGAGAGCAACCCCGTAACCGTATCGGCAAAGACCGCCGCCAAATATCCCTTCTTGAAGGAAGGCGACGTACTCACCGAAAAGTACATCAACGCCCTGCCCAACAATCAGGACAAGGAAATCTGCCATCAGCTCAACCGCCGCACAGAGTTTGCAATCACCCGCACCGACTTCAACGAAACCGGCATCCCATTCGGAGATTAAGAGTGTAATTGCAGACAGAATCATCCAAATCTTTGCAATTTTTTCAAGTTGAGTATTTGTTTGATTTGTAAAGATTTGCAAGATTTCTCGCGAAGCGACTACCATACCGCCGCCAGGCGGCAATTATCATTCAAACAAAAAATGATAGACCAAAAGTTCATAGACTTCATCAAGCAACACCACGTGCTGACCCTCGCCACAGCGGCGGGGAGTCAGCCGTATTGTTGCAACTGTTTCTACTCCTACGACGACACACGCAACATATTCATCGTAAAGACCAACGAAAACACCCGCCACACCCAGGAATTGCAACAAAACCCGCGTGTGGCATTGTCTATTGTATTGGAAACAGAAGAAATAGGCAAAATACAAGGCCTCCAAATCACCGGCAAGGCTGTCTTTTATGACGGCGAACTGCTGCGCGAAGCCACCAGACAATACCTCAAAAGGTTTCCATACGCGGTATTGAAACCCGGCGAAACTCTCGCCATAGAGCCAGATTATATGAAGCTTACCGACAACAGATTTGGCTTCGGGAAAAAACTTATATGGAACAACGCAAAGAAATAATCATTTTATTAGCAATAATTAACAAAAAAAACATTACCTTTGCGGCAAAATACCAAACGATGTAATTACTAAATGAAAAAGAAAAACTAATACAATAAAACATTATGAAACTAATATCAAAATCAACGGCAGCAGCGATTTCGGCTTCTGCATTGCTCCTGTTGCAGGCTTGCGGCGGCAGCACCACTACCCAAACCACCGGCGACAACGCCAGCAAACCCGCACAGACCACCCAGGAAGCAGAACAGACCACATTCTACCTCCTCCCCTCTCCCGAGGACATCTTCGCATTTTCCGCCGACAAGCTCAAATATTCGGCAGCTCTCCTCAACCCAACAAGCCAGGCAGAGACTTACGTAGATACCAAGGCGCGTGAAATCAACTTTGGCGTTTACGTAGCCGACATGGCATACGCAGCAGCATTGGGTCAAAACACCGACGCTGCCAAGTATATGCAGACCATCAAGGAAACATCTACGCAGATCGGCCTCGAATCCATCTTCACAAACGCCCTCATATCGAGGATCGACAAGTTCATCGAAAACAAGGATTCGCTCAAAGCAATTGCCAACGACACCTACTACGACATCAAGAAGGAACTCGAAAAAAACAACCGCAACTCCACAATCGCACAGATTTCGGCAGGCGGCTGGGTTGAGTGCATGTACATCATCACCAATTCCATCGAGCAATTCTCCGAGAGCGACCCCAACATCCAGCACGTAGCCGACGAGAAAAACGTATTCACGAGCCTTCTCAAATACCTCGGTCAGCACACCGACAAGCCGGGCGTGGCAAACACACTCCGCGACCTCAAACCCATCGAAGAGGCTTACGCACGTCTCCCCCTCGTGGACGCCGGTCCTTCCACCACAAAATCCTCATCTGAGGACGCCATCGTAATCGGCAAGGACAAGAAGATTCAGATCACCGAAGACCACTTCAACCTCCTCAAAGCTCGCATCTCGCAGGTGCGCCAGACCCTCACAGGCAACAAATAAGCCTATTTTTTCACATTTATTATAGGTTGCGGCAAAATAAACAACGATTTATTCCGTTTCCAATAATATAACAAACGTAAAAAGGTTTACTAAATATGAAAACGATTAAGAACTTACTCCTCGGCCTTACAGTGGCGGCGATGATGCCCGCCGCCGCACAAGCCCAAAACTGCGCAGACTTCTTCAACTCGCGCACTCCGGCGCCGACGTACAGATACAACCAAGCATCCAAGAGCGCAACCTGCTATTCGGGCAGCAAATACAAATTTGTGCTCGAAGTAGCCGCCAATGTAGAATACAGGGTGCAATTCTACGCATCGCCGGTATTCAACAACGAAGTACAGGTGAAGATAGTAGAGGGCGAAGGCAACGTACTTGTAGATCTCCCAGGCAAAGTAGATGACGAGCCCAAGAAAGGCATGACATGCCTCCAAGACTACATGGATACAAAAACTAACAAACTCGTGCATCCGTACTTCGACTTCACGTCGCAGAACGCCACAAGGCTCACCTTTATGATTGACATCAAGGACCACATGGAATACACCGAAGAGCCGGTATATGACGAGTGGGGCACCCTGATTGAGATGAAGAAGAAAGCCGTAATCCCCGAAGGCGGTCCTGAGAAGGTGAAAGGCTGTTTCACAGTCTATATCATCGACAAGCCCGCCGAGGTTAGCGCGTTCTAACCCACTTACAACGCAAAAAAATTTCATTTCTACGCAAACAAAGGACGGACTTCCAAGAGCAATCGAGGAAGCCCGTTTTTTTAATGTAAAAAGAAACACAACTTAATTATGAAACAGCTTTTTATAATAACAATCCTCAGCCTCGTCTCCTGCACAGCAACGCCAATCAACAGCCACCAGACTGCGGAATACACACAAACCCAAGGTACGACAAAGGAAGCCCCCATCCAACAGCCCGCCGACACCATCCCCCTCGGCGCACAAAAACTTATCCTCTCCTATCCCACCCTCGGTCTCAAATACGCCGACAACAAGATCATCTTCCCCGACGGCGAAGGCATCATTTACGACGACGGGCGCAAAAAATCTTTCATCGAACTCCTTGACGACTGCGACATCGAAGATATGTTTTCCATGCAATACGACACGGTATCCACGCCGCCGAAATACCTCAACGACTGCGGACGCGGACGCTGCGAGGCTCTATACAAAAAAATGTACGGCAACAGTGCCGCCGCCGTCCAAAAGAATCTCGTGAAAGTAAGTTGGTTTGGGCAGCAAATTCCAATGACCAAGATAAACGGCGTTGCAGACACACTGAAAGTAATCGCCCAAGAACTCGCAAACAAGCCTCATCTTGCAAAATATTTCGCCCAATCGTCGTCGTTTTATTGGCGGCAGGTGCGCGGTGCCAAACGTCAGAGCGCGCACAGTTACGGCATTGCCATCGACATCAACGTTGCCAACAGCACCTATTGGCTTTGGGCAAACAAGGGCAAATCGGAGACCGACACCATCACCTACGCCAACAAAATCCCAATGGAAATCGTAAAAGTATTTGAAAAACACGGCTTTATCTGGGGCGGACGTTGGTATCATTACGACACAATGCACTTTGAATACAGACCGGAATTGTTGTGAAATTTAATATCTAAAAGAGTCCGTCATCCAACGAAAAACAAATAAAAAAGCCAAAAACATTTGCAACAAAAAAAAATATCCTTAATTTTGCGACACAGTATAACTGCAATATGACTATGAAAAAAGCAACTTTAAAAACTATAGAGCAAAACGACAATGATAACAAACCAATTATTCCGTGAATGTCTTGCTGAAATTCCTGCTGAGGTACGGCGGGGATTAGAAATTTCGTATGCCGTTGCAGAAAAAATTGCTGACATTATGAAAATTAAAGGCATCAGCAAACGGGATTTTGCAAAAAAAATGCACGTTTCGGAAGTTACGGTTTCTAAGTGGCTTACAGGACGTTACGACTTTTCATTGTCGCAAATTGCTAAAATATCAAACTTTTTAGGATGTCAGATGATTAATATCTGTAAATAAAATGACTACTCAATACCTCATCATCTATCTCCTTGCGGTCGGAGTGATTGGAGTCATCTTGCTCTGCACCGACAAGTACAAGGCCACGCACGAAAAATGGCGCATCAAGGAGCGCACGCTGCACATTTGGGAATGGATAGGCGGCATATTCCTGATGCTGCCCACAATGTACATCATCCGCCACAAAAACCGCAAAGTGGCTTACAACTGGATTTCGTGGGCGGCTCTCGTGGCTTGGGTCGCCGGGCTGTGGTATTCTTTCCGTTAAGTCTTGACATTTATAATTGTTTAACCAGATTTTGCCGATTAACGGAAAATTTAACCTTTCTATTGCAATTTTTTTTTGTAACTTTGCGCCCGAAAACAACAAACAATAAAAAATGGCGCAATCGCAAGAAAAGACGTACCGGCTTGGGATCGACATTGGTTCCACTACCGCAAAGGCAGTGATATTCGACAGCGAAGGACAAATTGTTTTCCACAAGTACGGAAAGCACAATACATTCATATATAAGGCTCTCATAGATACTATCGCCGACGCTATACAACTACTCGGCGACATCCCCGTGTCGTGCGCCATCACGGGTACAGCCGGAATGGGCGTTTGCGAAAGGCACGGCATCAAATTCGTACAAGAAGTAATTGCCGCAACCACCGTTGTATCAAGGCTATATCCGCAGGTAAAAACTCTCGTTGACATCGGCGGCGAAGATACAAAGATGATATTCTTCAACGAGGGCAAGAGTCCCGACATCCGCATGAACGGCAACTGCGCGGGCGGCACGGGCGCATTCATCGAACAGATGGCCACACTCCTCGAAACCAAAATCGAGGACATGGACGCCCTCGCCACACAATCCCAAAACCACTACCCTATCGCCTCTCGATGCGGCGTATTCGCCAAGACCGACATACAAAACCTCCTCGCCCGCAAAGTGCCCAAGGCAGACATTGCGTCGTCGATATTCCACGCCGTTGCAATACAAAGCCTCAACACACTTTCGCGCGGCTACGACGTGCTGCCCAAAGTGATGTTCATTGGCGGACCTCTGACGTTCATGCCGCAGCTCCGCAAAAAAATGCTCGACGCCATGCACATCACCGACAATGAGATGATAATGCCCGAATATTCGGCATACTTCCCGGCGCAAGGCGCAGCGATGGAATCCGAAGGCGAGGCTACGCATCTATTGTCGTCGTTAATAAAAACATTCCACGAAAACCAAAACGCCGCCACCGAGCGCAAAGACCGCCTTACGCCGCTATTCAAGGACGAAGACGAATACCGCAAATGGCTCGCCGACCGCAACATCGTAAACCCCGTCCGCAAGACCCTCGCCGAATACGACGGACGCTACCTCTACCTCGGCATCGATTCGGGAAGCACCACGAGCAAGGTAATCATAATGGGCGACCATAATGAAATCCTGTATTCTCATTACGTAAGCAACGGCGGCAACACCCTCGGCAAAATCCACGCCGCCATCAAGGACTTCCGCGACCAAAACGCCCAGACCATCCGCGACAAAAATCTCATAATCCGCGCCTCGGCTGTAACAGGCTACGGCGAAGACCTCGTGAAAGCCGCATTGTCGATAGATTACGGCATCGTGGAGACCTTGGCACATTTTAGCGCGGCTCAATTCCTCAATCCCAAAGTCGATTTCATCATGGACATCGGCGGACAGGACATGAAGGCTATTTTCATACAGAATGGCGTCATCAACCGCATCGAACTCAACGAAAGTTGCTCCGCCGGCTGCGGAAGTTTCATAGAGACATTTGCAAAGACACTGGGACTTACAACGCCCGACTTTGCGCAATCTGCCTGCCGCGCCGACGCTCCATGCGACCTCGGCACGAGATGCACCGTCTTTATGAACAGCAAGGTAAAACAGAGCCTCCGCGAAAACGCCACAATCTCCGATATTTCTGCGGGATTGGCATATAGCGTCATCAAAAACGCACTCTTTAAAGTCCTGAAACTCAAAAACTTCTCCGAACTCGGCAAAACCATTGTCGTCCAGGGCGGCACATTCAGGAATCCGGCGGTTTATAGAGCGTTGGAGGTACTGACGGGTCAAAAACTCACTTCCACCGACACGCCCGAAATGATGGGCGCATTTGGCGCGGCTCTCTACGCCAAGACCAAGGCGGATGCCGAAAACCTCGCCCAAAGCACTTTCATAGGTCTCGACGACATAGACAAGGCGTTGGAATACACCAACAGACAGATAATGTGCAAGGGCTGCGAAAACAACTGCCTTGTAACCTCGTTCCGCTTCCAAAACAAGCACACATACTATTCCGGCAACAAGTGCCAAAAAGTGTTCAACTCCAAGGGCGCGGAGACCGAAAAGGGCGAAAACCTCTTCGCAATCCGTTACAAGATGCTCTTCGACCGCACACAGAATCTCACAAACCCAAAGATGACCGTCGCCATACCGAGGGTTTTGAACCAATACAGCAACTATCCGTTTTGGCATACTCTCTTTACAGAATGTAATATAAAAGTGATTCTGACGCCTCCAACGACAATGCCAATGTACGAAACCGGCGCGGGCACTATAATGAGCGACAACATCTGTTTCCCGGCCAAAATTGTACACGGGCACATTGCGTGGGCTATTGCGCAAAAGCCCGATAGAATATTCTATCCGATAGTTACTTACGAAAAAAACGAGTTCAACAATACCGAAAATTCTTTCAACTGCCCCATCGTATCGGGCTACTCCGACGTAGTGCGCTCCTCGATGGACCCGATGGGCAAGCACGGCATACCTTTCGACAATCCCGTCGTCAATTTCAACGATGAAGAATTGCTATATCGTGCTTGCAAGAAGTACCTGAAATCCATTGGCATTAGCGGCAGCGAGATTAAGAAAGCCTTTAAGTCTGCGCTTTTGGCCCAAGCCGAATACCGCTCGCAGATTGCAGTGAAGGCGATGGAGATAATCGAAAACGCCAAACACAACAACAAACTCCTCGTTGTGCTTGCCGGACGACCTTACCACGCCGACCCGCTCATCAACCAAAAAACCCCCGACATCATCGCCGACCTTGGCGCAAGCGTCATCAGCGAAGATTCGTTGGCGGCATATTTGGACGTGATGGATTTGCAGGTGATTCCGCAATGGGCATATCCAAACCGCATACTCAACGCCGCTCAATGGGTCGCACAGCAAGACCACAACATCACTTTTGTACAACTCAATTCATTTGGCTGCGGACCCGACGCGGTTTTGGTGGACGAAGTTACCGACATACTCCGTGCCGCCGGCAAGAGCAATACCGTAATCCGCATCGACGAAATTTCGTCCACGGGCAGCATATTGCTGCGTCTGCGCTCGCTTATGGAATCGTACAAGGTGATGGACTTGCGCAACCGTCCCGCACGCCACGAAAGGGCAAAGGTGAAGCCTTTTGGCAGCGAAGACCGCTCCCGCACAATCCTCGCGCCATACTTCGCGGAGGGTTACAGCGACATCCTGCCCAAATTCTTCGAGATGGCGGGCTACAACCTCGTCAACCTCCCCAAACCCGACAAGCGCAGCGTCGAGTGGGGTCTCCGTTATGCCAACAATGAGATTTGCTACCCCGCCACGATTGTCATCGGCGATATGATAAAGGCTCTCAAGGAGGGACAATACGACCGCCACAAAATAGCATTTGCCATCACGCAGACCGGCGGACAGTGCCGCGCCTCATCGTACTTGGCGTTGATGAAAAAAGCGTTGATTTCGGCGGGCTATCCCGACATTCCGATTATTGCAGTAGGCACGGCGGGCAAGACCATCAACAGCCAGCCGGGTTTTCAAGTCAACTGGATGAAACTCCTGCCGACAATGCTGCCGACGGTGATTTTTACCGACACGTTGCTCCGTCTGTATTACATACTCGCCGTCCGCGAACGCCAGAAGGGCGACGCTCTCGCCTTCAAGGAAAAATACATGGAGCTCCTCAAGGACGAAGTGCCTTACAATCAGCCCAAAAAGATTTATGAATTGATGGCGCAGATGGTGGACGCCGCCAATCATATCGAAGTATATGACCGCGACGTGCCAAAAATCGGCATCGTGGGCGAGATTTATGTCAAGTACAACAAGTTTGGACACCGTTTCATTTCCGACAAACTCGTTGAGGAAGGCGTGGAAGTGGTGTTCCCGCCGATATTGGAATTTTTCACGCAGGAGATTGTCAACGTCCGCAAGAATTGGGAGATGAACCTCTCGCACCGCAAATTCTCGGTGTGGGTGCTGTTGGAGTTTTTCAAGTATTACATCAACAACGCCATCTCCAAGGCCCAGAAGATTATGGAGAAATCCAAATACAAGGTTGCCTTCGAGAACATCAAGGACGTAGCCCACGAAGCGGAAGACATACTCTCGCTCAGCAACCAATTTGGCGAAGGCTGGCTCATCAGCGCGGAGATTTCGTCGTTTGCCCGTCAAGGCATCAAGAATATTATAAGCGTACAGCCCTTCGGCTGCATCGCCAACCAAATCATCAGCAAGGGCATCGAGAAAAAACTCCGCAAAAAATACCCGGACCTGAATCTCCTGTTCCTCGACTACGACGACGGCGCAAGCGACGTGAATATCACGAATAGGCTTTACTTTATGCTGAAGAATTTGTAAAAAAAATTGCCTTTTCGTTTGGCGCGGTCGTTAATTATTTCTATTTTTGGCAAAAGTTTTACGGCTGTAGCCGTAAAACTATGTCAAAAACGGAAGTTTTACGGTTAGAGGCGTAAAAAAAAGATTTGCGGATTTCAAGGAAAAAGTTTACATTTGCAGTATTGAATAACGCTTATGACAAACGAGTTAAGGAGTTGATAAAAAATACGAACCCAAAATGATTGAAAAGACATTCAATATTTTTTGCGATGAAAGCACGCACCTTGAACATGATGGACATCCATATATGGTATATGGGTATATTAGTATTGCTTCTAATCAGATAAAAATATGTAAGGAGCAAATAAATCACATCAAGGCAAAATATAAATATGAAGGCGAATTAAAATGGACAAATATACACGACAAGACCTTTGAAATATACAAGGAACTTGTGGAGTATTTCTTTATGACGGATATGAGATTTCGCGCAGTAATAGTCGACAAGTCTCAAATAGACGAAACTCGCCCAGAATACACATTCAACGACTTTTATTTTCGCATGTACTTTCAACTACTCCACCATGAAATAGATTTGGAAAACACGTACAATATCTATTTCGACATAAAGGATACGTGTAGTCAAGGGAAATTACGTAAGTTGAGAGACATCTTAAAATGGAATGCTTCCATCAGGAATTTTCAGTATATCAGATCTCATGAAAGTGTTTTCCTTCAACTCGCAGATGTGCTGATGGGCGCGATTAACTATAATCTCAGGTTAGAAAAAGGTGATATTGAGGGTAAAGTCATTGCTAAACGGAAAATAGTTGACCACATAGCCAATCATACCGATATTTCATTGAAGCGCACGTCTCCATTGTCCGCAAAAAAATTTAACCTGTTCTTCATCACATTAAAATAGACCGTATATGCCTTTTAATAAACTCAAAAAATATCCAAATCTATTGGACCTTGATTGTCTCGACGAAATATCGCGAACAAAATCACTTCGAGGAATCTTTGACAGAGACATCGCAGACAACAAAAATTTTACATTCATGAATAAATGCATCTATCCAATCAAATCGGATGGCATTCTTGACATGAACAGAGAATTTATGCACCTTACTACTGAGGAAATTGTAGAAGATGACGGGAATAAGCGACGTGTGTATGACAAACATCGTTCCGAGCGTTTACATTGGATTAAAACTCACACAGACGAACAAGTGAAGGACAGCGACATTGAAGTTTTCAGTATTACAGAACGCAATCAGCGCAAACGCACGAACATTGATAGAACATATATATACAACAAAACACGGAAGTATGTGATAGTCTTGGAACCCCAAAAACGTAATGGAAACTCATATTACCTATTGACAGCCTATTATCTTAATAAAGAATATGGCGAGAAGCAAATAAAGAAAAAGTTGCAGGCGAAGTTGGATAAAATTCTATAAAAAAACGCAGGGCTCGATATATGTC
>DGIK01000109.1 GCA_002393195.1 Bacteroidales bacterium UBA3824
CGGTAACAGGCAAGATTGCCCGTCAGCAGAATGTGGGCGCATTGCAATTGCCGCTTGCTGACCTTGGCGCGGTGTCAATCGACTACACCGGCACACGCGGCATGGCAACGGCTCTCGGACACGCTCCCGCAATTGCGTTGATAGACGCTGCGGCTGGTTCGAGGATGGCAATTGCTGAGGCATTGACCAACATTGTTTTCGCACCGTTGGAGAATGGCATCGACTCCATCTCCCTGAGTGCCAACTGGATGTGGCCCTGCAAAAACAAGGGCGAGGACGCTCGTCTGTATTCGGCTGTGGAGGCTGCAAGCAAATTTGCAATTGCTCTCGGCATCAACATCCCTACCGGCAAGGATTCGCTCTCGATGACCCAAAAATATCCCGACGGCAAGCAGGTAATGTCGCCCGGCACGGTAATCATCACGGCATCCGGCGAGGTCAATGATGTCAAGAAGATTGTAACGCCCAACATCAAGGACGTTCCCGAATCCACACTTATATATATAGACTTCTCCAACTCGTCGCCGTCGCTGGGCGGATCAAGTTTTGCGCAAGTATTGGGCGGATTGGGCTACGACTGTCCCGATGTGGCAAGTCCCAAGGCGTTCCGCGAAACCTTCAACGCCGTACAGACACTTATCAATCAAGGACTTGTATTGGCAGGACACGACGTTTCGGCGGGCGGCATCATCGTTACGCTGTTGGAGATGTGCTTCGCCAACGTGAAGGGCGGCGTTGACTTCCGCGTAAAGGACGACGATATGTGCCGCGCCCTGTTTAGCGAAAATGCGGGCGTCGTAATCCAAGTATCAGACCTCCGCAGCGTGGAGCAAATACTCAAAACCGCCAACGCCGACTATACCATCATCGGCAAACCCGTGCCGGAGCGTGCGTTGGTAGTGCGCCACGATTTCAATATGACCAAAATCGACATCGACCTCTACCGCGACCAGTGGATGCACACGTCGTACTTGCTCGACAGATTGCAGACCGCACAGCCCTGCGCCGATGCTCGTTACAAGAATTACAAGAAGCAACCGTTGGAATTTAAGTTCCCCACAGATTTCACCGGCAAACTCTCTCAATACGGCATCGACCCCAAGCGTCGCACCAAGACCGGCATCAAGGCTGCCATCATCCGCGAAAAAGGCATCAACGGCGACCGCGAAATGGCTTACACAATGTATCTTGCAGGCTTTGACGTGAAGGACGTACACATGACCGACCTCGCCACTGGCAGGGAGACTTTGGAGGATGTCAATTTCATAGTTTATTGCGGTGGATTCTCCAACAGCGACGTGCTTGGCTCTGCAAAGGGTTGGGCGGGCGCGTTCAAGTACAACGAGAAGACTCGCCAAGCCCTCGAAAACTTCTACAAGCGTCCCGACACTTTGTCGCTCGGCGTCTGCAACGGTTGTCAGTTGATGAACGAATTGGAACTCATCTATCCAGGTCGTCCCAACCATCCGAAATTGCTGCACAACGATTCGCACAAATTTGAGTCGTCGTTTGTAAACGTTGACATTTGCGAAAACAATTCTGTGATGCTCCGCTCGTTGGCGGGCAGCAGGATTGGCGTTTGGGTGGCTCACGGCGAAGGCAAATTCAATCTTCCCGACCCCGAAAACACCTACAATATCCCGATGAAATATTCCTACAGTGAATATCCGGGCAACCCCAACGGCTCGTCCTACAACGCTGCAGCGATTGTTTCAGACGACGGACGCCACCTCTCGATGATGCCGCACCCCGAGCGCGCCATCTTCTCGTGGCAATGGGCCGATTACCCGGCCGACCGCAAATCCGACGAGGCTACACCGTGGTTGGAGGCGTTTGTCAACGCTCGCAAATGGGTAGAGGAAAAGGTATCGAAGTAAACGAAGGCAACAGGATTCCAACGCCTTACGGCGTTGGGGTCTTTTGAACGATAATTACCGAGAATTTTAAGAGAATTACCGTCAATTTTGGTTGAAGAAATTGGCGGTAATTTTTTTTACTTAAACAAAAATAGCCGCCAGAAATGAATGTTTCTCGGGCGGCTAAGATTGTTAAGAGAACGAGTGAATTACTCCACAACACGAACAAGGCGAACTGACATACCTTCATCGCGGTCACCGCCATAAAGCGTGTCAATACAGTAAGCAAGAACACATACGCAGTAGGCACATCTGCCAGTTGTACGCTTTTCTCCAGCATAAGGTGTACGAGACCAATAATAACCATAGAAACCGTATCCACTGTTAGAATAGAATCCCGAATCACGATAAACATCGGAAGTGCAATTACGATGTCCTGCCGCTGGCAAGAATACAGCACCAGCAGCCTCCATCTTAGTCCACTGCTCGGTATTGTATTCATTGACTGACTTGAAAGAGTCTTTGTCATTTGAATCACCTCGTCCGTTATTGAAGTTAAGACCGTCGGGTAGAACGAACTCATCAGGCAGAAGAACCACACCATTGATACCATTTACCGCAGCCACGCCTTTCTTTTTGGAGGCATCTTCACGTTTTGTGAGAAGATACCCCCATTCAATGATGCTGAGGGTGAACCAAGTGGAATCGTCGCCAATGTTCTTGCCCCAGTCGTTGAATGTCGGATAGTCGGAATAGGACTCTGACGATTTGGTGGGATTGTCGCCTGTTCCCCAACCAAAGAGGTCTATCCAGCCGTCGTATGATTCAGAAATCATCTCATTGGCAACGCCAATAGTGTCGGTCTGATTAGGAGCAAAACGCCACGTCTTGGTGCTTGCCTGATACTGAAGATTGCCGGAGGAAAAAGCAACCTTTTTGTCGGTGGATACGGAGAATACACCCGGAAGCGATGCAAATCCATCTTTTGCACCGTTGTTCGGCTTTTGGTCGTCCTCCTCGTCATCATCGCCACACGACGCGCCGATGATTGTGCCTACGCATAGCAATGCGCTCAGCATGAAAAATTTGAACATTTTCATTTGTGGTTGAAAATTAATGTGTTAGTAAAATCGGAAGGAATTGAACTGGGTATTCGCACAACAAAAGCGTAGTCATTTTTTGATGTGTTATATCTAAGTGAAGGTTGTGGAATACCCAAGTCGAACTATAACACAACTGACCACGCTTGAACATTGCAAGCGCGGCAGTTGCGCGGTAACTTCGACTTTGAAAACTTCCACATTTTCACTTAGATTACAGCACAATGCCTTTCTTGTAATTAAAAATCTCGTCGGATAAGTCAATATCCGAACGCAAATATAGAAATATTTTAGATGTGTACCAAATAATAATGCAAATTTTTAAACAAAAAAAATCAAATCCCCTTAACAGAATATCACAATGCTATCCTTATCGACCTCAAAATTGAGGTTTTGGTCGAGGCGGACGGTTTCGCCGTCGAGGTTCACCCAGCGTTTTTTGTTGCCGAAGAGTTCCACGTGCTTGCCTTGCAGTATTTCAAAACACTTGGACTTGTGCGCACGACCAAGGGCGATGTTGAGGAGTACGAAGGGAACACGCCAAGGTTCTGGCTTTTTTACGATTACAACGTCCAAAAGTCCGTCGTTGAGCGATGCCTTGGGCGAAATCCTGAATCCGTAGCCGTATTGCGACGAGTTGCAGACCGTTACCATCAGCGCAGTCCTTTTGATGGAAACGCCGTCGATGGTGATTTCGTATTCGATTGGTTTGTATTTTTGGAATGATGTTATGATTGCCCAAAAATACGTCTTGAACCCGCGCCCCGGGAAAAATTCGTAACGGCGAGCCACTTGCGAATCGTAACCCGCGCCCGCTACCGAAAAGAAAAACTGTCCGTTTACCAAGCAAGTATCAATCTTCCTGAACTCCGCCGAATTGAGAAACCTGACCGCCCGCCACGGCTGTATGGGTATGTGCAAAGCCCTCGCAAGACCGTTGCCCGACCCACACGGAATTATCGCCAAGGCAGTCTCGGTCTTTACGAGAGCCTTGGCGACTTCATTGATAGAGCCGTCGCCGCCTACCGCCGTCACAACGTCGTAAGTACCTTCTTTGGCGGCTGCGGCTGCAATTTCGGTGGCGTGTCCCGCGTATTGGGTGTATTCAATTTTATAGTCAAATTTTTCCTTGTTGATATGACGGTTGAGTATTTTCTCAAAACGCTTCTGCTTGCCAATGCCCGAAATGGGGTTTACTATGAATAATATTTTGATTTTTGGCGACATAATCAAATGTTATCTGTGGCTTGAACTGCCCGTGCGCGAACTGTTGCTTGAACTGCCCGAACGACTCGAACTGCTTGAACTGCCCGAACGGCTCGAACTGCCGCTTGTCGTGGACGACGATTTGCTGCTCGGCGTGGACGACGTCCTGCTGTTTGTGCTGCCGGAGTTGTTGCCCGAACGGCTCGAACTGTTGTAACTGCCTTGGCGGTGGTTACCGCTGTTGTTGGAGTTTTGACGGGTGTCCTTGCTTGTGCTGCTGTTGTTGGAGTTGCCCTGACGGCTGTTGTTATTGTTGTTGCTATAACTTCCGCCGCGGCTGCTACGACTGTTGTTATAGTTGTTGTTATTATTATTGTTATTGTTGTTATTATTGCTATAATTGCGATTGCTGTAACTGCCGTTGTTGTTGCGATGGTGGTTGTCGTTGTGATAACCATTATTATTGTGATTGTAATTATGGTTGTCGTGATGATAACCGTGGTCGTGGTGAGGACGTGCCGGCTCGTGGTACGACGGACGGTAGCGATAGTCGTAGTGGTAGGAGTAGCTGTGGTGATAGTTGCGATAATACGACGGATGACGCTCTATCCAATACGGAGTGGCGTGATATACGTGTACGGGCGTGTGCCAAAAGTAGTGGGAAGGCCTCGGCTCGTGCCAAATTACTGTGTGATAATGAGGACGCACATAGAACGGACGCCACAATATCGATGCCGATGCCACCGTAATTACCGTGGATGCCGACGGAGCAATGTACACATTGTCGTAATAGGTGGTAACTGTTACCCTCGGACGATGGAATCTCTTGATTCTCACCTCGTAAGAATCGTAGATGTCGTCCTCTACGTAGTAAACGTCGCTGCTGTAAATCTGCGCGTTGGCGGATATTGTGGCAATCACCGCCATTATTATGAGTAGAAGTTTTTTCATTTTGAGTAGTTTTTTGGGGTTAATACTTTTGATTTTATAGTCGATGCAAAGTTACAAAATCGAATGATATTAGGGTGCAAAAAAAAGTTAATTGCCAAAAATATTTGGTATATTTGCAACGTTAATCTTAATCGCTTTTATTGAATATGCACCTAAAACTTTTAATATTGTCATTTTGCGCACTTCTTGCCATCACCCCTGCCACGGCGCAGGATTGGAGTTCCAATGCATACGGCGAGGCGTTGTGCGGCGCGGTGTCGTGCCTGACGGGGAGCGAGGCGGCGGGATTGAATCCGGCGGGGGTGGCGTTGTCGGATTGGTCGGCGGGGATTGGGTACAGCAACAGATTTATGATGAAGGAATTGTCGCAAAAGTCGGCGCGGATTACAATGCCGGTGCTTGGAGGAGTTTTCACGCCGGAGTTCAATTATTATGGTTTTGCACTTTTCAATACATCGAGGGCGTCGTTGGGATATGCCAAAATACTTACCAAGACCATCTGCGCAGGCATCAACCTCAATTTTCATAACGTCCATATCGACGATTCTCCTACAAACGCCAATACCCTGAGCGGCGACTTTGGCATCATCTACTGTCCATTAAAATCCTTGACATTAGGCACTTACATCCGCAATATCTCCAATTCTCAATATTCTGGCAGCGACACAATAATCCCGGCTCAAATTCAAATAGGCGCGGCGTACAATTTCTATGGCGGACACGTGATTTGCATCGACATCGACCGCAACAGCCTCATCCACGGCATCACAGCCCACATCGGGATAATATGCCAACTGCGCGACAATTTCCGCATACTCGCCGGGGTTTCCACGCAGCCGATTACCGTGGGCGTGGGGTCCGAATTTGAGTTCAAAGGGTTTGCGCTGCAATTTGCCGCCCGCCGCAACCAATATTTGGGCTGGATACCGGCGGTGTCGGTGTGTTGGCGGCGCGGCGCAGACAAGGGATGGGAAGGGTGATGCTATATTTTCACTTAATTTTTTCCACCAAGAAACACAGATTGTCTTTGTTTGATTGCAAATATCTTGCGGCCTTGAATGCCTCAAAATAGTTGGTAGCATATTCGGAATTTGGGTTGTCTTCTGGATGAAATTTCTCGGATTGGATTTTAATGGATTTTGACGCCTTGAACACAAATTTAGGACAGCCGGGCGCAGGGATTCCGTTGCGGTCAGTGATTACAAGGCGCATAATGGAAGAGGTGTCAGGCGTGGAGATGCTGATTTCCTTCAATACCAACCAATATTCTTGATAATAGAAATCCACACTCCCCGACTCCACCTTGCCGCCGCCAATAATGTCGGTCGTCAAGGGCGCAAGCGTGAGAAATGGTTTTGATTTTGACAAGCCAAGTATTTCTGTTTCGCCATAAACGCTGTGATTGGTCGCGCTATCAAAATTCTTCATCCACATAAAACTATACGTGCAATAGAGCGCAATCACCACAAACAATACGATGACTATTGTCCTAAATTGGGAGCGGTAATGTTTTTTTTCGGCTTCTACGGCGGCAATCTCTCTATCGAAACCGTCAAAATATTGCTGAACGTCGGGGTATTTTTTGTACTGGTCCAATTCCTGACGCAACGCCGCAATTCGCTGACGGAGTTGAGGATCGAATTGTTTTTCTTTTTTGTTTTTAATCCACATAATTATCGCAAACACAAAAAACACCGGGATTACAAAAATCATTGCGATATAGAAACCCAAATCGAGCGAAGTCGCTGAATAAAAGAACGTTACCAACGGCAGTAAAAACACAGCCGCAATGATAAGGAATATCGGGAAAAAATTGCGCACCAACGCGCCCAAATTGCGCGGATACTGGTATTTGTAACTATTGAGGTATTGTTCCAAGGTTGCGCTCGCCGACTGGAACACGGTCTTGCTGTCGTTCATTGTCGTAATGTTTTATAAGGGTTAATTTCCGTATGAAATCTCAAAAAACTGCGCACGGTCTATCACGCTCTTCACTGCGTTGAAATCGGCGGCGGTGTCGCTCGATACAAATTCGGCGTAATAACTGCCCGCCCCACGGCTCAGAAGGTTGTAGATATTGTCGGCGCAATTGGTCTTGAAGTCGATGGTTTCGAGCCGTGTGGATTGGAGTCCGGTCTCCACGATGTTGCCGTCCTTGTCATAAAGCAACAACGAGAGCCGCGCAGTGTCAGCATTTGGTAGAGCCTTGCCGGTGGACAATAGTTTCACGCCGTGGATTCTGAGTTTGCAGAGCGGCTTGCCGTCCAATATATGCCAATCGTTGAATCTGAGGTCTTCGGGGTCGGGTATCACCTCTACGCCCGCCGTCGCGACGCCCTCCACAGTCAGGTACGGCGAATAACTGCGATGTACCGGCGTAGAGAATGGCGAAATTTTTTTGTAGGTTTCCGAGGCTTGATACACTTCGGAATATTGTTGGCGGTTGTTTTCATATTTGGAGACAGGTCCACGTTTCAATAGCGGCAACAATACTGCAACCGCAATCACAGCCAAGAAAGTAAGGGCGATTTTTTTGCGGTTGGAATCGCGGTTTTGTTTGAGGACAGCGATTTCGTTGTCATAATTTTTGAGCAAAGCCCTCGCCTCCGAATCTTCGCCATAGAGCGAGGCAGTGGTGCGCGAATACATCTCCTGCGTGTAGAGCGCATTGTAATAGGCACTGTCGGCTTTTGCAACGGGCGAATTTTCTTTTTTGGCAACGAGCAACGCCAATATCGAAACGCCCAGGCACGCCATAGAGCATAATGCCAATGACGCGCTCGACTGCGAGATAGCCATCACAAGCAACGCCGCCGCCAATACAAACAGGATTATTTGTATGCGGAATTTCACCACGTCCATAAATGTTGGCTTAGGCACGTTGCGAAGTTGAAGTATGCTTTGGTTGATATTGCGGATAAGATTGTTGATATGCGTCTTAGAATCAGCCTGTTCGCGTAGCACGTGATTACAATACGGGCAAACATTGCTTATGAGCGGGAAGTCTGCGCCACAATTGGGACACTTGTCGATGTCGCGCTGTTGCATCGCCGTCAGTTCATTTTCGAGGTTGATGACGGCAGCCTCGTCACTTGTGATTTTCACGTATGGAGGCGGCTTGGGCGCATCCACTGGCAAATCCTGCATACAAAACAGGCATTTGTCGGCTATAAGCGGCACTTGCGCACCGCAGGAAGGGCAGCGTTTGAGTTCGTCCTTCGAATAATGGGATTCGAGACGCTGTTTGAGCGCGGAGTTCAGGTATTGTGTAATCTCCTCAACGGGCGTTCCCTCGGCTACGGCGGCGTCGATTATGGTGGTTTTCTCCACTGGCGTCAGCACCCGGTCTTTGAGCGCGAGTTCAGTAAGCCCGATTATTTTCTGTGATATTGCCATACTTCAAGTATTTGCATTGGTTAACGCCACAAATATACAATTATTAATACAAAAAAACACGGAAATCATCAGAAATATTTTCCAATGAATTCCGTGTTTGTGGTTTTTCAAAAAATGAAAAGAATCTAAACTTCCTACTTGAACTTGATGGAGTTGATGATTGCGCCGACATATTTTTCATATTCGGCAGCCTTGTCTTTCGGGAACTCAATCGTACCCAAAAGTGCAACCTTGTCCTCTTTCAGAACGCCGTAGTGATACTCCACCATGTTTTCGTCAGTAGCCTTGATGACGAACTTGTTGCCCTTTACAATCGGAGTTTCGGTTGTCATATCGGTTGCTCTTACTGCGGCTGCCATATTTGCGGCAAAATCTGCCCAACCGTCGAGGTTCACTCCGTCGGTGTTCCAGGTGCCGTTGATGGATACGTAGCCGCTTTCGTCCTTGATTGCGCAATCGTCATCGCCAAATGCCTCCTTGGGGCTGAGCGACGAAGGATATTGCAACGAGTATTTGCTGTTTTCGAAGGTCTTGTCGAGTTTTGCCGATGGGTCAACAGGCAAAATAGGTTCGTTGGTTGCAGCCTTGCTTGCAGAGGTGCTACTCGATTCGGTGGCTGCACCGTTGGAAGTGGCGTTGTTGTTGCCACCGCCACATGCGGCAAACAAGAGTGAAGTTGCCGCAACGAGTGTCATGATAGTTTTTTTCATTGTTTTGATGTTGTTTTTAATGTCAGTTAATATATCATTTTGTTATTTGTTTGCATATTTATAACGGCGATATGAAATTTTTATTATACAATCGCTCATTTATTCCTTCGCAAATTCTTTTCCGTTCCAAATAAAATCTTCAAACGAAGAAATATCGTCGGAGGAATGATAGTAATGCAATCCTTTGGCATCGAAATCATACGTCGAATTATCGCCGTTGCCGCTCAATGTCGGAGCGGGGATTTTATAGTCGGTCGGGGTCAAGGTGCCGTTCTCGTAATACCAAAACTTACTTTCACAAATGTTATTGTTTTTATCAATCTTCGCCAACACTACCAAATATTTGCCGTCAGCCTTATAAATGAAGTAATTGACTTCCACACCATCACCCCAACCATATACATCAGGGTTGGACTCGGCAGGTTTATACTGAATATCCATTCCATTTTCGTAACACCAGACTTTATCAAACGTACCGTAATCTTTATCGTTGAAATTCAATGCTTTGAAAATAGTTTTGGCATCATTGGAGAGGCTGGTGTCGCTGTCAATTTCGCTTTGAAGAGTTACAATGAGCGGTTTGGAATATACCCTGATGGTTTCGATGGGCGAATTTCCATCTTTGGCTGTCAATTCGATGAAAACATCACGTTTGAGGAATTTTGTATCGTGATTAATTAGTTGATTAACAACATATTTGCCATTCTTGACTTCTTTGTTGAGCGGAGAGTTTTTCACAATCCAACAATTTCCTTTGTACGCGCTGATAGGCAGACCAATTGCCACAGGATTTCCAAATGCGTAGCCATTGCTATCACGATCTTGAATAATTCCACACGTTGGGTCCAAGAGCGTGTAGCCTTCCACGATACCGTCTTTTACGTCAAATTTTGCAAGTTTCTTTTTGTTATAGACGTAATAGTTTTTGTCGTCCAATGACATATCAAAAAACCTATCACCGCCTATCATAGGAGGGAAATATAATGATTGGACGTCGTCATCTTTCGGATAGCAATACGCAAAATGACCGCCTAATAGCACTGACTGACAAATTATTTGTGAGGTGTTTTCAAATGTCTTGCCGTTCCAAACAAACCTCAACGGCAAAAACTCATAACTTGAATAGGTGATTTCGCTATCGCCGAATACGACGTTGTGATCTTCAAAAATATTGTTTCGGTTATTTGCAATCAATTCCAAAGCCTCCATCGACGGGAAGAATTTGGTGAGTTTTGGATACGACATTTTGCCTTTTTGGTATGTTGCGACTGCGATTTTGTCATAGGCATCTTGCTCGCTCAGTTGCTTGCCGTGAAAATCGATGTCCAACACTGCCACCCATCCGCCGTCAAGCATTTGGTAGCACCTCATCTTCATTTTGGCAAAAATGTCGTATTGATATGTTGTGTCAACATTATTCCGCACGAAATCAAAACTCATTTCGGTCTTTGAATGGAACTGCACGGCTTTGTCGTACAATGCCTTGTCGTAGGCTTCCGCCTTGGTGATGGCGGGCAATTGTTTGATTTCATTCCAAAAGATTCTCACGATAGAATCTTTCGGCTCTGTGTATTTGTAGGCGTTTTGCGCCTCCGCCGCGCCGCATATCATCATTACCAACACGGCAAGAATTAGAAGTTTTTTCACGGTCAGTGTTTTATGTTATTAATATTTCGACAGCAAAATTAATGGAATCCGCCGAGACTGCAAAATAATTTTTGGAGAATGGAGCAATGAAAACGATTTTTTTGTTTACCTTTGCATATCTATTGACGATATGAAAATCAGATATATGAACTACGAAAACCAAAATACTGAATATAAGGAAACTTGGCGCGACGAATATTTGAAATGGATTTGCGGCTTTGCCAACGCGCAGGGCGGCAGATTGTATATCGGCATTGACGATAATGGCGATGTACGCGGCATTTCCAACGCTCACAAATTATCCGAGGAAATCCCCAATAAAATTGTGGCATATTTGGGCATTGTGGCAGATGTAAACATTTTGCATAAGGACGGCAAAGAATACATTGAAATTGATGTTGCACCGAGCAATGTGCCAATCTCTTTAAAAGGCGTATATCATTACAGGTCAGGCTCTACGAAACAAGAACTCAATGGAATAGCACTGCAACAATTTGTACTTAAAAAACTTGGGCGCACCTGGGACGACATAATTTGCGAACAAGCCACCATAGAAAATATCGACAGATCCGCAGTAGATTATTTTTTGCGCAAGGCTGTTGACGCCCAACGCCTTCCGGAAGAATCGCTCAACGAATCTACGGAAAATGTACTTCAAAATCTCGGTCTTGTTGACAATGATGGAAAATTGAAAAATGCTGCCATCCTATTGTTTGGCAAAGCGCCGCAACGTTTTATCACGGGTGCAGAATTCAAAATAGGCTTTTTTGGTCAGGACGATACCGACTTGATTTTCCAAGACCTCATCGACGGCAACATCATCAAAATGTGCGATACTGTAATCAAGACTCTAAAAGCGAAATACTTGATTTCGCCCATACACTACGAGGGATTGCAACGTATCGAACCACTCGAAATTCCCGAAGATGCCCTGCGAGAAGCAATTTTCAACAGCATAATCCACAAAGATTATATGGGACCGCAGATACAGATGAAGGTTTTTAGGGACAGAATCGAATTGTGGAATTACGGCAGACTTCCCGAAGAAATTACTATCGAAAAACTTTTAGGCAGGCACTCCTCCAACGCCCGCAACAAAAACATCGCCAACACATTCTACAAGGCTGGCTTCATTGAAGCGTGGGGGCGCGGCATTTCAAAAATTGTTTCACAATTCTCAAAGGCTGGATTAGAAGCACCTGTTTTTGAGGATTTTTGCGGCGGTGTGCTTGTTACCCTATATCGCAATACCAACTTGGTGGAGGAAACCATCGCCCAAAATTCTAACAGCAACAATGACTGCACAAAGACTGCACAAAGACTGCACAAAGGCCTCCACGATGCTGCAATAAGGACTTTTGACTGCATAAAGGACAATCCAAAAGATACAGTAGAGCAACTTGCTGAAAAACTAAGCATTTCCAAGCGCAGTGTTTTGGCACACATAGCCTTGCTAAAACAAAATGGATTGATTAGGCGTTCTGGTGGAAAAACATTCGGACATTGGATTATCACCGAAAATGAGGACAACATAAATTTTGAAAATTAAAATGGATGTTTGGCTTCACGTCTGAAATTTTTTGTTTACCTTTGCAGACTGATTTAATGAAAGAATAACCAACATACATCATAAAAATGGCAGATTTCATAACCAAGAGGGCGGAGGACTACTCCAAGTGGTACACCGACCTCGTTACTAACGCAGACCTCGCCGAAAATTCGGCGGTGCGCGGCTGTATGGTCATCAAACCTTACGGCTATTCCATCTGGGAAAAGATGCACGACGAACTCGACAAGATGTTCAAGGCAACAGGACACAAGAACGCATATTTCCCGATTTTCATCCCAAAATCGTTCTTCGCACGCGAGGCGGAGCACGTGAAGGGCTTTGCCAAGGAATGTGCGGTGGTAACGCATTACAGGCTCAAAAATTCAGCCGACGGCAAGGACATCGTAGTTGACGAGGACGCTAAACTCGAAGAGGAACTCATCGTGCGCCCCACGTCCGAAACCATCATTTGGAACACTTACAAAAACTGGATTCACTCTTACCGCGACCTCCCAATCCTTATCAACCAATGGGCTAACGTGGTGCGCTGGGAGATGAGGACAAGGCTTTTCCTCAGGACTGCGGAATTTCTCTGGCAGGAGGGACACACCGCCCACGCCACCAAGGAAGAGGCTCTCGAAGAAGCTCGCAAGATGCTCGACGTATATGCCGACTTTGCGGAGAATGTGATGGCAATCCCGGTTTTGAAGGGCGTCAAGACTCCCACAGAGCGTTTTGCAGGCGCGTTGGATACATTCTGCATCGAGGCTATGATGCAGGACGGCAAGGCATTGCAGGCTGGTACGTCGCACTTCTTGGGTCAGAATTTCGCCAAGGCATTCGACGTGAAATTCCTCAACCGCGAGGGCAAGCAAGAGACTGTTTGGGCAACGTCGTGGGGCGTTTCCACAAGGTTGATGGGCGCGTTGATAATGACTCACTCCGACGACAACGGCCTTGTATTGCCTCCCAAATTGGCTCCGTTGCACGTGGTCATCGTGCCGATTTTCAAGAATGTGGAGGAAATCAACGCCATCTACGACAAGGTGCAGCCCATCATCAAGGCATTGGAAGCCAAGGGATTGACGGTAAAATTTGACGACGCCGACAATCAGAAACCGGGTTGGAAATTTGCGCAGTACGAATTGCAGGGCGTTCCCGTGCGCCTCGCCATCGGTGCCCGCGACCTCAACAACGGCACTATCGAGGTATGCCGCCGCGACACCCTCGAAAAACAGACTGTCAGCATCGATTCCGCCGCCGAAGTTGTCTATAACCTTATGGACGAAATTCAGAAAAACATCTTCCAAAAGGCTCTCAAATACCGCGAGGAACATTCGTACAAGGTGGACACCTACGACGATTTCAAGGCGGCTCTCGACAAGGGCGGCTTTGTTTACGCACCGTGGGACGGCACAGCCGAGACCGAGGCTCAAATCAAGGAGGAAACCAAGGCGACAATCCGCTGCATCCCGTTGAACAATCCCCTCGAAGACGGTGTAGATATGATCACCGGCAAACCTTCAAAACAGAGGGTGGTGTTCGCAAGGGCATATTAACAAGGGATTGAAGTGATTGAAGTGATTGAAGTAATTGAAGTAATTGAAGTAATTGAAATCCCGCGCAGGATGCAGATTGCAAGTGCGCGGGATTTTTTGTTGGTTCCCATAATATTGTTTATATTTGCGATGTTAAACAATAAAAACTACCGAATATGATAGATCCAATGAAATTTAAAACAGCCGAGGAGGTTATGGATGCCGACCTCACAATTGACGAAATGGACGCTGTTGTTGAGGCAAGACCTGACCTTTTCGACAGTGAACGCGAGTATGCTGATGTTGACGACTATATAACTGACGAGGATATTGCAAACCATTATGCAAGAGGACGAAAATACTCCGATATGCTTTATGGTCAATCGTAAATTTCGTTATTTTGGCTGCTCAGATTGTAAACTTTTTTCAATTTATATTTGTGGGTTCAAAAAATGTTTGTACATTTGTAATGCCTTGAAAAAGGAAGCGTGTGCTACGGCACGGCGCACCGCGGGAGCAGTTTTTTACTGCTTGCCGCTTTTTTTATAAATGGTCGTTAGTTTGAAACTCCCGACATAATGAAATACGAATTCAATACAGCCACCTGAATTAACTATCAATGGTTAATACCAGGAAAATGTTCAACCAAGCGAACGCTTATATCCTCAAAATGCTCAACGATACGCACTTTGATTTTTGCAAAATGCTTCACCTTGCGAAACTCACAGCAAGACGGATTGGAACTGTCAACCAAGCGGACATCAATATCCTCAAAGTGGTCAACCAATTTGATTGAGATGTCTTCAAAATGGTCAACTATTTCTACGTCGCCATACAAGTCGAATGTTTTTCCGGTCTCTTTGTTAGTGATTGTGCAGACATTCTTGTCAATGACGAATTTTCCAAGTTCAATCTTCTGCGCACTCGCACTGATGGCGGACATCACGGCGGCAAAAAGCAAGGTAAAAAACAGTTTTTTCATAGCGTTCAATCGGTTTTAAAAGTTTTTTGTATAGCGCAAAGATAGCAAAATGTATTACACGGCAAAAGCAGAGATACTATTTTTTGCAACTTTTGTTTGTTGGGTTTGAAGATTGTTTGTACATTTGCAGTGCTTAAATGCTTCGAGCATAGCCGAAGGCGGCGCGATAACTTCAAGTTTAGCCGGGGCGTAACGTGTAATGCGTTATCCGTTAGGGGCAAACGCCCCTTTTTTAGTCCAATCTCTTTATAAAATTTGGTTAACAGCCTCCTGTATTTACAATCAACGATTAATATGTGGATGGTGGTCCCTAACTTCAACTGTCAAATCAGGATTATGGTCAACAAGTTCTATACGCAAATCAGGATTGTGATCCACAAGTTCATACTCTCCACAATCGCAAGGATAATGAGCCATTACATAGATGTCAGGGTTATGGTCAACGATTTCAACCCTCAAATCGGGGTTGTGGTCAACAATCTCTACCCTGCCATACAATGGAAACTTCTTGCCGTCTGATTTGCGGGTTATGGTACAGGTATTCTTGTCTATGGTAAACTTGCCAAGGTCTATGGTCTGCGCACTCGCGCTGATGGACGACAAGACGGCGGCAAAAAGCAAGGTAAAAAACAGTTTTTTCATAGCGTTCAAACGGTTTTAAAAGTTTTTTTGTATAACGCAAAGATAGCAAAATGTATTACACGACAAAAACAGAGATACTTTTTTTTCAATTTTTATTTGTTGGGTTGAAGATTGTTTGTACATTTGCAGAGTAAGAACACTTTTGTAAGTCGAGGTCGCCGTTTTGGGTGGTTGAGCGCAGAAAGTGTTTTTTTTATTGGAATGTTTGACAAGTTAATAACATACAGCATACAGTCTCCTGAATATACAATCAACGGTTAATGCCGGGATGAAAATCAACCAACTCTACACGCAAATCAGGGCTATGGTCAACTATTTCCACACGCAAATCAGGGCTACAATCCACAAGGTTGTATTCACCGCAGTCCTTTGCAGAAAAATGTTCCATTGCTCGTACATCGGGCGAATGGTCAACAAGTTCAACGCGCAAATCGGGACTATGGTCAACTATCTCCACTCTGCCGTGCAATGGGAATGTCTTTCCGTCCGACTTGCGTGTGATGGTGCAGGTATTCTTGTCTATTGTAAATTTGCCAAGGTCTATGGTTTGAGCGTCGGCGGCATAGCCAATCAATACCAAAGCGAACATAAGAAGATACTTTTTCATAGCGTTCAATCGGTTTAAAAGTTTTTTTGTATAACGCAAAGGTAGCAAAATGTATTACACGGCAAAAGCAGAGATTGTAAGTTCAATTTCGAAGTGCAACTGTACGCGTTAGATAACACTATACAAATTGTATAGCATTGATATTAGTAACAGATGCAATTTGCAATTGACATTTTTTGTGTGAGTTTGAACAGAATGAGGGGTTCCCCGAATGAAGTTCAAACTCACACAAAAAAACGCGGATTTTTCGCGCAATACTAAAAAATGGGAAACCCTTGCGGATTTCCCGGAATTTAAATAATTTTGTATTGCCATGTACAAACATTTAAATCAACAGCAAAGATACACAATTTCGGTGATGAAACAAAAAGGATTGGACAATAAATTTATCGCCGACGCAATTGGAGTAAACAAAAGCACCGTATATCGCGAATTGAAGCGGAATTCGGGCAAGAGGGGGTACAGCCACGCCCTTGCTCAGGAGATGGCTGACGAAAGGAAGGAGCGCATAGTGAACAACAGCCGTAAGACACCCGAGGTATGGAAACGTGTGCATCAGATGCTCCGCGAAGACCTGTCCCCCGAACAAATCAGCGGGGTGTTGAGGAAGGAAGGCATAAAAATCTCTCATGAATGCATCTATCAGCACATTCGCAAAGACAAGGCGGATGGCGGCGATTTGCACAAGCATTGCCGACACATGC
>DGIK01000157.1:0-1441 GCA_002393195.1 Bacteroidales bacterium UBA3824
CATTTTTGCCGCGCCGTCGCTCGTAGTGAGCTGTGGCAAAGACCGAAAGTCATTCCTCATCGACCTCAATCGAAACACCCGCACCCAATTGCCCTGCGACGATGATTATGTAGTGGCAGCCTCTCAATCGCCAGACCGCAAACAATGCGCCGTGGCTTATACTTACGGCAAGGTGGTCATGATGCCATTGGACGGCTCTGCAACGCCCTGCGAGAAGGATTTCGGCACGATGGTAACGGGAGTTTGTCATGAAGGCGAAAATATTTATGTGCTTGCTCATGATGGCAGGCTTTTCAAATGGAATCCAAAAACTGACAACCTGACCACCGTGCTGCCCGCTAATGGAAAGCAACACGCTTTTTGTGTGGCGTCAATCCCCGACAAGAGGAAACTCGCGGTATGTTTTAGCGACGGCGGTGTGCAGATGATTAATCTCAATGACGACAGCAAGGGCGAATGGGTGGCAGGCGGACACGCAAAACTTGAACACGCAGTCTATTCCCCTGAGACCGGCATTCTTGCGCTCTCGTCGGCTGACAAGCGCATCGCGCTCCTGAATACCAACGACTTGCAGGAAAAACCGCTTTTCATCGAGGAGCACAGCCTCGGCAACAGCAAGGTCAAGAGTATGACTTTTGACAATAAGGGCACATTGTACGCCATCACAGACGACAACCGTCTGAGGCATTGGGAGACCGACCCCAATAAGTATGCGTCCGCGCTTGCGGCTATGAACCTGCCGCCTCTCACAGATACCGAATGGGATTTGATTGTGGGGCGTGAGTTCACTCAGGAATAATGTTTTTATTAATGCTGACTATAATGAATTTTACGATACTCGAAATAATATTGATGGTAACGACGGCGGTGGCAATCGTGGTCGCAATAGTCGTGATATTGACACGGCGGCGGTTTGTCTCCAAGACTGCGCGGCGCATGGACGGTCTATACACCTCCAAAATCCGCGATTGTGAGAGTGAAATCCGCCGACTCAACACTCTCCTCGACGACGAGACCCGCCGAAACAAGGACGCGCAGCCGCCATCAAAATCAGAATCAATAGCACAAGCCGTCGATTTGGAGAAAATCGCCGCCGAACAGAAATCTCTCGAAGGTCAGCAACAGGAACTCTCCGAGCGCAACCAAGTGTTGTGGGACATAAGCGTAGCCATCGAAAAGGAGCGTCAGCACATCCAAGCCCTCAAAAATGAAATCGAATCGCAGCACCACGCCGTGACATCGAGCATTGAATATGCAAAATTAATCCAGGACGCCGTCCTTCCGGCAGAATACATCCTCAAAGAGTCGTTTGCCGACGTGTTTCTGTTTTGGAGGCCGAGGAATATAGTTTCGGGTGATTTTTATTGGATGAAGCGCATTGGCGACATTGTGATTTTCACGGTGGCAGACTGCACCGGACACGGCGTGCCGGGCGCGTTTA
>DGIK01000157.1:1482-11676 GCA_002393195.1 Bacteroidales bacterium UBA3824
TGCCGGGCGCGTTTATGAGTATGCTTGGCGTTGCTTTCCTCAACGAAATTTGCGTTGAATTTACGCCCGGCACTCGCCCCTCGCAAATCCTCGAAGAGATGCGCCGCAAGGTAATCGCCACTCTCCAACAGAGCCTCAGTGTGGATACGCAGAGCGACGGTATGGATATGGCGTTGTGTGTGCTCGACCTCGCCAATACCAAAATGCAGTTTTCGGGTGCCAACAATGGATTGTTGCACGTGCGCGGCACTACGCTCACAGAATACAAGCCGGTAAAGAATCCTATTGCGATATATCCGAAGCTCAGGCCGTTTGAGGATCGCGATGTCGATATTCAGAGCGGCGATTACGTGTATATGTATTCCGACGGATACGCCGATCAGTTTAGTGACGACCACCAGAAGTTAACAAACTTCCGTTTCCGCCAGCTAATAGTAGATATCAACACCAAGACCAAATCCGCCGCCGAGCAGTACGCGCTCCTCAATGAACATTTTGAAAAATGGCGCGGCTCGCAGGCTCAGCTCGATGATGTTTTGGTTGCCGGATATTGTATAAAATAGTTTTTTGTTTGATGATGAAAGGATTTTTACACATATTTTTGATGATGACTATTGCAATCTCGGCAGTGCAGACCGCCCACGCGCAGGGCGACACGCTAAGCCAGTTGCAAAGGCTTGAAGATTTGTATTCCGCCGGCAAGTACGACCAGGTGTTGCAGCTTTCGCAGCAAATCGGCGACAGCCACATTCTCACCAAGGATGAAAACCTCCATCGGCTCAAATTCACCGTTGCTGCCTACAAGGATTTTGGCTACCGTCGCGAGGCTGACAGCGCGGCGCGGCTGTTTTTTGAGAAATATCCGTTTTATGAAATAAAGCCCGACGACCCTCAGCCATTCAGGGCTACATTGGGCAATTATTATACAATGCCAAAATTTTCGGTTTGGATGGCGGCAGGTGTGCGTATGGTGCGCCCGGTGCTTCATTCTATGCGCCAGATTGTTGATACTGTTGGCAGTCCCGAATACGACATCAATGGCTATTCGGCGCAGATTGGTTTTGAGTACAGCCCTAAGAGGATGCTCTCGATAAGTGTTGCGCCGTCGTTTGCCAAATATCAGATTGAGCGCAAAATGATACGTTCCGAAATTGCCACTTTCCGCTACAACGAATCTTGCAAGGTGTTTGAATTGCCGGTGATTGCAGAAATGATGATGTATCCGTGGGGCAACGATTTTGTGCCGTCCATCTACGGCGGCGCACAATTGAAATACATCATTGCCACCAAATCCAACGCCTACACCGACGCCATCGGCACCTACACCGAAGTCCCCGCCAAGAAGGACGACACCGATTATAAAAACCGCACCAACTATTCCGTACTCGGCGGCGCAAGGCTCAATTACAACCATCGTCGGATTACTTTTTTCGTTGATTTTGGAGTGTCGTATGACATCAAGCCTTACAACGACCCCGACAAAAAATTTGACGACTTGACGCTTATGTACAAGAATCTTTACATCCGCGACGTGTTCAGTATGTTGGAGTACAACGCAAAAATCGGCGTAGAGGTCAACCTCCAATACACCACAATCGCTAAACACCATTATGGTTACTAAAAACAATACGATGAAAACATTCATACATATATTGACAATTGTTTTGGTGATGTCGCTTATTGGCTGCGACGATACCACGTATTCCGACCCGCACCGTATGCCCGTCAGAGTGCCGGGTCTGCATATCCGCAGCATTTCGTTAGTAAAACCGATGTCAGATGGTACTGTGGTTTTGCCCGTATCAGAAAGCGATGGTGTCAAGATTGCAAAAGTGATGCGCGATGGCATTGTGGCGTATTCTGAATTGGCAGCCGTTATGGAGTGCAGTTATTTTCAAGTCAATACGTCGGGCGAATGTCTTGTGGCATATCGGGAAACGAAATGTCGGGAAACGGTTGTCAAGTTCGACAGGCTCGGCAATGTAACAGTCAATAGTGAGATTGTTGACGATGACGAGGTCGGTGTCAATGAGCCTCTATTGCTCGACAATGGCGATATAGGTTATGTAAATTGGAATGAGAACAACGAAATGGTATTGCACACTCTTGGCAGCAATTTCCCGTATGTCATTAAAAACAGCGATTGGGTGCGTGTGCAGCCTTTCGATGACAAATGTTTTGCGTTCAACGACAACCTTTTTGGCATCTATGACGCCGACGGCAATGAGTTGGGCAAGGGCGAGTTGGAAGGTATGATTGACACTGTCCGATATATCGACGGCTATCTTTATGTAATAGTTAGGGGCGGCATTGCGAATCCCGATACAGAGTTTGATTTTATAGAGAAATGGTCGGTCTTGAAGATGTCCACCGACGGACGCATAATCTACTCCGCCGAGATAGAAAATTCCGAAATTTATAATCTCACTGTCCACGACGGCAAGTTGATTGTAACGGGAGATGTCATTCAAGAAATTGCAAAAGATGGCAGTTATGGTGAGGTTTATATTGTTGACGACATCAATGGCAATGTAATATCGAAAATCTCCACCGATAATTACAACGGTTGTAGTCTGATACCAATCTATGTGTCGCCCGACCCAAACGGCGAATATGACGTATATGCTGCCCGTCGTGAAAATTATGAATCTGATGAGCCTCAACTCGTAATCTACCACACCGACGACCTGAGCAAACTCAACATTGAAAACTAAAACAGCACCGATTATGAAAAAATATTTCAACATATTAATTTTGTTGTTGACGCTCCTCTCGCCATCCTGCGGCTACGACGACAACGACCCCGACGCGGTGGATTGTCCTGAATATTATGTTATACCGTTTTCATTGACTGCGACTATCGTGCCGGGCAACGATGAGGCGGATGGCGTTGATTTGAAAAAGACTTTTGCAGAGGGCGACGCTGTGGTTGTTACCAATTATTCTATCCTCGTAGAACCCGCTGTGCTATTGAGCGACGGATGCGCGGGCAATGGCTCTGCCATTTTTTCGGGTGAATTGAAGGTAAGGGCTGGCGTTGCTCTCACGTCCGACACTCGCCTGACAGCCGCACTGAAAAATACCGCCTCCACCGACACACTTTATAATGGTGGCAAACCTTTTATGGACGTGAGGGCTGTGTCGTCGTTGGCGCAGGGATTGGAGAGGTACGGATATTGGGCGTGTGAGGATTTTGCATACGCCAATAGCGGAGTGTCGGTGAATCTTGTGCAAAAGACTGTGTTTGTGGATTTTGACCTCAAATACGGCGGCGCAACTCTCGGACTTTCCCGCAAGGCGTTGCAGTGCAAATATGACCTGCCCGGCAGCACTATCATTGCCATTCCCTCCGGCACTACGATTGTAAGCGACAATCTGCAACTTGATGAAACTTTCGACCAGGAAGGCAAATATTTTTATAAGGTAAGCGGTTTCGGTGTGCCTGACAATTGCATCAGGGGCATTTTTTCAGTTGGTAAGGACAAACAAGTGTTTTTCAGCAAGGGCAATCTTTGTTATGAACTCGATTTTGGAAATTGGTTTTTTGCATCCTCGCAGTACGGACGTTTTGTAAATGTGGATGATGTGGGCGTCAATTTTTCGACGTGGAGTTTGTACAATACTTGCATTGATAATTTTGGCGTGGGCACTTGGTTCGAAGATGGTGGATTGCCGTATCAGACTACCGAAGATGAGTTTGATTATCCACCGTTGTTTATAGATGATGCCGAACTTGCAGGCACTTGTGCCATTGGTCCCGAATGGACGGTTCTGTTGAAATCTGAATGGACGTACCTGTTGCAGAGGCGCAAGGATGCCGACAAGAAATTTGGCAGTGCGCAAATTGTGGGCGAATGTAAGGGGCTTGTGATATTGCCCGACGAGTTTACGTTGCCCGAAGGTTTGGATTTTCGTCCCTTTGAAATGTTCGATTTCGACGACCCGAAAGAAATTATGAACGTCTATACTGTTGACGACTGGGCTCGTATGGAACAGGCCGGCGCAGTATTTCTGCCCGACGCTCCATACCGCTACCTCGAACTCGTTGACAATTCATACCCGGGCGGTTGGTATTGGACACGTTCAGCCCCGAGCGACGGCTGGTATCGCGGTGTTTTTATAACTTTTTATGGCGAAGTACACGAGGAAAGGCTCGGTTACGGCGAAGGTTGTGCGGTAAGGTTGGTGCAGATGTTGTAGGTAATTTTTTTTTGGAAAAGTTTCCTTTTTTGAAGGAAAGATTTTGAAAATGTTTCCTTTTTTGAAGGAAAGATTTTCAAAAAGTTTCCTTTTTTTAAGGAAACTTTTTATCTTTGCGGTGCAAAACAATTTTCAATATTATGAATATGAAGGAAGTTTTTAAGACAATTATTGCCCTCAGACAGGCTGAAATGCCATTTGACGTAATCGGCAGGGACGAACTTCTGCCGTTGGACAGGAAGAAAATCATAACGATTCCAGGAGTGAGGCGTTGCGGCAAGTCGTCGATGATGGAAATAACAGTCAACCGCCTGATAGAAAAAGGCGTTGACAAAAAACGTATCCTTTGGTTGGGCTTTGACGACGAAAGGTTGCGCAGCGTATGCACCGAAAACCTCGACGAGATTTTGAAGGCGTATTTGGAAATGTTTCCAGATATAGCTTTGAAGGACGTTTATATGTTTTTCGACGAGATACAGTTGGTGAAGGATTGGGAATATTTTGTGTTGCGCGTTTACAAAAACTATTGCAAAAATATTTATGTATGCGGCAGCAATGCCACGATGCTTTCCACCGAGTTGACAACCGCTTTGCGCGGCTATCCGCTTGAATACGAAACACTTCCGCTTTCGTTCAACGAATACTGCCGCTTCAAAGGTATCAAAACCGACACCTATTTGGAGAGTGAACAGGCAGTTTTGCGCAATACGTTCAGGGATTTTAATGCCAAGGGCGGTTTCCCGGAAGTTGCATTGGCTGCCACTGAAAGCGAAAGGCTGAAAATCCTTAATGCTTATTTTAATACGATGTTGCTCAAAGATTTGGCGGAGCATTACAGCATCACAAACACCAATGTCGCCCGTTATTTTGTAAAGCGCATAATGAACAACATCACCAAGCCTACTTCTATCAATTCTATTTTCAACGACATAAAGTCGCAGGGGCTTAAGATTTCAAAAGATGAACTTTACCTATGGGCAAACTATGTCTGTGCGGTGTTTATGTTTATAAAGGTGCCAAAATTTGAATATTCGATGGTCAAGGAGGAAAATTCTCTTTTCAAGTACTATTGCATTGACAATGGTCTGCGCGGCGCGGTGATGATGCCACAGAGCGACGACTACGGCAAAAATCTTGAAAACACAGTATTCCTCCACCTTTACCGTACCAAGGGTGTTGACGGCAAGGTTTGTTACTACAAGGACAAGACCGAGTGCGATTTTCTTGTTCGCAAGGGCGATTGCGTTGACAGCCTGATTCAGGTTTCGTGGTACATATCCAACCCGCAGACTTTTGAGCGTGAAGTACACGGCCTGACAGATGCCGCTGTCGCCACCGGTTGTGAAAATCTTTTCATCATAACCGACGATGACGAGCGCACAATCACCGCTGACGGCAAGACAATCAACGTCGTCCCAGCGTGGAAATATTTGTTGAAGTAACCCCGCACATATACTATGCGACACTTTTTCTACATATTATCAATCCTTCTCCTTCCTCTCGCCGCTGTTGCGCAGAGCAATGACGGCGATGATAACGCCGACGACTTCAATGACACCATACAGCCGTCGGCGGTCTCGTGGCGCGTGATGATGGATGCGGAGACCTCAATCGGCGACATCAATATGTATAATTTTGGCGTGGCGGGCGGCGTCAATTTTGCCAATGACCATCTTTATTATGGCGCGGGATTTTATGGGTTGTATGCATTTCGTGAGGAGGAGACCCACGACGAGGAAGTGCCAACGGGCAAGGAGACCGGCAAGACAATGACCGTTACAGTCTATGACAAATACGGCGTTGACAAGATGTATCTCAATATAGGGATGGTTTTGCGCTACACCGTTTTGCCACAAAAGAAGCTGTCGCCATTGTTACAGTTTAAGATTGCAAAGGCATTGAACGAGCGCGGCACAAGTTTCAAGAGTGCCAACCTTGGCATCAGTTACAAAATGCGGGACAGCGGACATTCATTGTCGCTCACAATAGGCGTCAGCCGCTTCGATTACAACGTCAGCCAAAAAAACAATGTAAAGTTTGATTATAATACGCTTACCGTGATAGGAGTTGGGTTCAAGTTTTGATATTTTGGAGTGCGGGCTGCCAGCCCGCTTTAACAATTATTCCTTCATCAACCCCTTCACCGCCGCAATGAAAGCATCCGCCTTTGGGCGGTAATCCATTACCTCCTCTTTTGTAGCCAAAAACGCAACATCGTAATCCGCCAAATCTCGCAAAGTCTCCAATTGTGAGAATATTTTGGAGGTTTCAGGATCAATTTTGCCCGTAACAACATAATTGAGACCAAGGATATTTTTTGCTCCACGGTGTGATTTGATGGGATGCCCGTCCTTTACGAACAATGAGCAAACAGCGTAGAATACGGCATAATAAATCCTGTTTGCAGCATTGTTCCAACGTTCTGACGCAATTGCTGCATCAGCATCGGTAAATGCCTCTTCACAACGCTCCCAATACATCTTTACGAGCGTTTCCCTGTCAATATCTCTAAGTCCCATATATTACCTTTTTATCTTGTTGAACATTTTGATAGTATGGAGTTATCCTCCGCATTTCCCAATCCTTGAAGGTGTAGATGTGCGGGCTGACGTCGGCTTCGTTTAGCCATCCGTAATAAATAAACGAATAGGCAAATTTGTCAAAATCGTCGTCGCTCACCTTGTCCCTGTCGATAAGTACAAGGAGATCCCAATCAGAATTTGGGCGGTAGTCGCCACGCGCACGTGAGCCGTAGAGCCAAACCTTGCTGCCCGGCTCCATTGTCTTGCTTGCAAATTCGCGCAGTTTTTCTATCGTAAGTTGGTCTTTCATTGTTGAGTAATTGTGATAATTATCATAACGACCGCAAATATACATCAAAATAGTGATTAAACAAAATAATCTATCCCTTTTAACACACCCCTCAAATTTTTTTGCATTTTCATCAACAATCTGTCATTCAGACATTTACTATGTTGATAACCGCTGTATCTTACATTTTTCACGTTAAGGCAACATAAAATTTCCGTGAAACAATGCAAGTTTTTCGCAAAATGTTATTACCTTTGTACGCTGAAAGAATCATTGTAGGATTCGGGCGCAATATGATTAGAAATACATTATACTAAATAATATGTCAAGAGTATTTGCAATAGCCAACCAAAAAGGTGGAGTTGGCAAGACTACAACATCCATCAACCTCGGCGCGTCGCTCGCGATATTGGAAAAGAAGATATTGCTCATCGACGCCGATCCGCAGGCCAACTGTACTTCCGGCCTTGGATTTGAGTTGAAGTCCATCGAAAAGAGCATCTACGACGCCCTCACCGACGACGTGGAACCCAAGGACATCATTCTCAAAACCGGCACCGACGGCCTCGACATCGTTCCATCGCACATCGACCTCGTGGGTGCGGAGATTGAACTCCTTAACGTAGAATCGCGCGAGTACAGGCTCAAATCGTTCATCTCCAAGGTGCGCGATATGTACGACTACATCATCATCGACTGTTCGCCGTCGTTGGGTCTTCTCACCGTCAACGCCCTCACCGCAGCCGACGCTGTCATCATTCCCGTGCAGTGCGAATACTTTGCGCTCGAAGGTCTTGGCAAACTCCTCAACACCGTCAAGATGATTCAGGCAAGGCTCAATCCCGACCTCCAAACCGAAGGATTCCTCCTCACGATGTACGACAGCCGCCTCCGCCTCTCCAACCAAGTGGTGGACCAGGTGCGCCAACACTTCCAAGATATGGTGTTCAAGACATTGATATTGAGGAATATCCGTCTCTCAGAGGCTCCGTCTTACGGCAAGCCTGTAATTGAGTACGACGCCACATCGAGCGGCGCGGTCAATTATCTCAACCTCGCCAAAGAAATCCTCGAAAAGGACGCTGCACTCGCTAAGAAAAATTAGAAATTGAAAATTAGAAATTGAAAATTGAAATCTTTAATCTTTCAACTTTCAATTTTCAACTTTCAACTTTCAACTATCAACATTAAACTATCAACTTTTTAATCTTATAGACCAATGGCAAAAGCAAAGATAGGCGGTCTCAACAGGGGTTTGGACTTCCTTATTCAGGACAACAAGACTTTTGAGAACAACCAACCCGAGGAAGTGGTCAATACGGGCAGCATTGCTCTGATTGCCCTCGACCTCATCGTGCCAAATCCGACGCAGCCCCGCACGGATTTTGACGAAAACGCCATCAACGAACTTGCCGAGTCTATCAAGACGTTGGGAATCATTCAGCCGCTCACTCTGAGAAAGAAGGACGACAAGTACGAAATCATTTCGGGCGAGCGGCGTTACCGTGCGTCCAAGATTGCGGGGCTTTCGGAAGTGCCAGCGTACATCACCGAGGCTGACGACAGTGTGGCGTTGCAGATGGCTCTCGTGGAGAATATTCAGCGCGAAGACCTCAATTCTATTGAAGTTGCCATCACCTACAACCGCCTTATCGAGGAGTGCCACCTCACGCAGGAGGAACTCAGCACGAGGCTCGGCAAGGGGCGCAGCACCATCGCAAATTCACTCCGCCTTCTCCGTCTGCCCGACCAAATGCAGGCGGCTCTCCGCAACAAGGTAATCACTGAGGGTCAGATACGTCCTCTCATCAGCCTTGACGACCCCGACCTCCAGCTCGACCTCTTCCAAAAGGTCTTGAACTACGGACTGTCGGCGCGTCAGGTGGAGATGTTGGTGAAAGACCCCGACGGATACATCTTTGAACTCGAACAGAAGGCTCAGGACGAGGAGAACGGCGAACCCGCCGCCGAAGATAACCAAGACGACAAGAAACTGATGGTGAAGGCAGCCCGCCCAAAACTCTCCGACGAACAGAAGCAACTCAAAAAGTCTTTCACAAAGAAATTCAATGTGCCGGTCGATCTAAAACTCGACAGCAAAGGCATTTACAAACTCACTTTCAACCTCAAATCTCCCGAAGATTACGAGAAGATTGTGGGAATCCTCAACAACATTCAATTATAATTGAGCCGTATGACCGCCCAAAAGATATTTCTGACCGCCTTTTTGTTTATCTTGACGGCAATGTCGCACGTAGCCTCGGCGCAGGAGCCCGACGCGGAGACGCCCGACCTCGACGACCCTGCCGTGCAGCAAGGATACCGTGAAGGCAGAGTCGATACGATGCCGCCGCGCATCAGTTTTGACGAGGGCGAGAATTACGATTTGGTCAACGACAGCACCCTCACCGCCGAGGAAGATTCTGTGAAGGAAATCACCAAAAATCCCAAACTTGCCGGTTGGCTTTCGTGTGCCTTGCCGGGTGCGGGGCAGGTTTATAACGGTCAATATTGGAAAGTGCCGATTATTTATGGCGGCATTGGCACGTTGGTATATGTGTCGCAGTTTTATAATGTCCGTTACAAACAATTGAAAAACGACGAGCATTACCTCCTCGCGATGCAAGCCGGCGATTCTACCTACAATGGGCATAGTTTTTATGGATTGACTACAGAAAACGACATTGTGCGTTATATGCGCAAGTATCGCCGTTACAGGGATTTGTGTTATCTTGGTATGTTTCTTGTCTATATGATGAACATATTTGACGCTGTGGTCGATGCGCATTTGTACGATTACAACGTTACCGACGACCTTGCACTGCGTGTAGAGCCATATGCCACCGAGCCAAAATTCAGTTTTGAAACCAAGCCGGTATTTGGTGCGCGCATTGTATTGACATTTAGATAAAAAAAGAATGTCCTTTCGGACATTCTTCAAGACGGGGTGTCCTGACGGACAGAAATTTTACAAATCTATACAAATCTTTCAAAATCTTTTAGGATTTGTAAAGAATTTAAGATTTGTATGATTTGAAAAGATTTGTAAGATTTCTCGCGCAGCGACCCAAACAATATCGCGGAGCGATAAACATTGTGTAGCGATTTACAAAGAATGTCCTTGCGAACATTCTTTGTAAACTGGGTGTCCTTACGGACAGAAATCTTACAAATCTATACAAA
>DGIK01000118.1 GCA_002393195.1 Bacteroidales bacterium UBA3824
GGATTGAACATCGATTTTTCCTCGCCGATGACGTAGCCGTCGTAGGCGTGTTTCATCAGTTCAAAGCTCATATTGTGGCTCTCGCAGAGAGTTTTTACCTCATCTTCCGTAAAACCATAATACTTGTCTGTGCCGGCAGGCGATATAATGCTGTATTCCCTAAAATTGTTCAATGCCGATTGAGTCTTAATCTTGATAATTGGCAAAATGCCCGTCATGTAAACAAGAAGGAACGTTTTTTTTGCTGTGGCAGACTTGAACATTGCACGCAGAAAATCCACATATTCATCTTGAATTTCCTGTGTAACGTCCCTGACGAGCATATCCCATTCATCGATTATCAATATAAAGCGGTCGCCGGTTTTTAGGTTGATTTCGGCAAGGGCTTTGCCAAGGGAATCCGTTTCTTCCAAAAAGTCATACGATTGTTTCAAATCGGCAATGACACATTTTTGCGCCTCTTTCAGTTTGTCTTTGTCGGGGATGTTGGCGAAGTCGTTCCAATCAATAAAAATCGTTGGATATTTGTTGAGATGTTTCTCATAATCAGGAGATTTGGTGATTTCCAAACCTTCAAAGAGATTCCTTGAATTAGACTTCCTGTCGTAATACGCATACGCCATCTCCGCCGCCACCGACTTGCCAAATCGTCGCGGGCGGGATATGCACATAAAGCCATTTTCCGTGTCCATATTCCTATTGAGAATATTTAGCAATCCCGTCTTGTCAACAAAATCACTGTTCTTGACACGTCTGAATCCATAATTCTCTCTGTCGATAAACTGTCCCATAATAATCCTGATTTTTGGTTATGCAAATATAAGGTTTATGTTTGTAATATGCAAAATTTCACTCAAAAAAATTTCGTGGTCTCAAAAATCATTCCTATCTTTGCACTTGAAAAACGACCCTCAAACAACCTTTTGCTATGTTAAACGTTAAGGAAGATTTTACAGGTGCTAAATACATAAAACCTTACACCGACTTCGGATTTAAGAAACTCTTCGGCTCTTTTTTATTCAATAAATTTTTCATAGCCATTGTTATTGTGGTTGTTTCAGTGACTGCCGCCGTCGCTCAGACTGGCGGTGCGGACGGTAATTTCAATGCTGGGATAACTTCACCCGAAGGCGGTTTGACGTGCAATGTTCAGTTTTCTAATGGTCAATTGACAGGAATAATAACCCTTAAAAACATTGATTACAAAACTGTTAGGCTCAATCTGGGCGTTAAGACCAATAAAGGTACGCTCGGAACATCTTATGACTCGTTTGTAGAGGCGCGGACTTCGCAATATAATGGTTCGATTGTAAGCAATATTGCCGAAAAAAAGTCATATACAGATCGTTACAATGAGATAGTGTTGTCTTTCAAAAATTCCAATAGTATATCATACGACGTTACAATAAGGACATACGAGGAGGGTGTTGCTGTGAAATATGACGTGAAGTCAACGCAGCAAATTTCAATTACAGATGACCTTACATCATTAGATTTAATTGGTTATAATCCGACGTGTTACAGTGAAAGGAACACAGAGTCTGGTTATTCTGCCAACGGTGCATATTCGTCAGGTTCGTCAATTGCGCCGTTATTTATAAATGCGTCGGGGATTAGCGCACTGATGAACGAGGCCAACAATCCCGCTTTGGCAGCCCCGTTGACTATCAATTTTAGAAATTCTGTCTATACTTTTTCGCAGACATATAGTTATTCCAACAATATCAGTACGTCGTGGAGGTACTGCGTTTTTGGCGAGAATCCAGTCAAAATGCTTGACGGCAAATATATTCTTTGGTCGTTAAACCAGAAAAATACTGACAATACCAAATGGATTAAACCAGGCAAAACTTTCAGGGCTTGCATTACCAACAATTATTTCCACACAGATTCCGTGAAAAATAGGATTGATTTTGCACAAAAGATGCACTTCGGATACGTGCTTTTGGATGCCGGTTGGTATGGTCTTGGGTACAGCAAGGAACACAATTCAAGGTCCAATCCGTTGAAGCCTGTTTCAGAACTAAATATTCAGGAATGTTGCCGCTATGCCAACGAAAAGGGAATTGGCATCATTTTGTATGTCAACAAGGTTGCGTGGCAGAATTATGACAATACTCAGATGCTTGACCTTTATAAAAGTTGGGGTGTCAAGGGGCTGAAACTCGGTTTTATGGATGGCAAGTCAAAGGATGGGTTTAGACATATATATTCGATAATCAAAGGTGCTTACGACCGTCAAATGATTGTCAACGTCCACGATGAAATACGACAGACAGGTCTCGAACGTCAATATCCAAATTTAATGACCACTGAGGGCATCAAGGGCAATGAGCATCGTGAAAACAAGGGCAACCACACGTCTTTGCTTCCATTTTCGCGTTATATGTCGGGCAGTGGCGACTACACGATATGTTACAAAGGTTACCCCGACAACAACGAAGCATACAAGGGGATGACGACCACCAAGGGGCACCAACTCGCGCTCGCAACGGCCTTTTTTTGTCCTATTCAACATATTTTTTGGTATGGTAAACCAAACGAATACCCCAAAAGCATTGAAATAGAATATTTTCGAGCGTTGCCGACAGTATGGGACGACACCAAAGTTTTGGAAGGCAAACCGTGTGAATATTTCTCAATTGCCCGCAAGTCCGGCAACAAATGGTTTGTCTCCACGCATACATATCAGGCAAGGACAGCGCATCTTTGTATGGATTTCCTTGATCCAAACTATTACTATTATGTGGCGATTTATGAAGATACGTCTAATAGCATCAGACGAACTGTCAAAATGATTTCCTCGTCAGACGTCCTTGAACTTGATTTGAAGGCAAATGGTGGCGCAGTTGCCCTTGTTTCAAAATCAAATGTTTTCATAGATTCGCAAGATGACTCGAAAGACGAACCAAAGGACGTGCAAAAAGACGAACCAAAAGATGATAATCAGACCGATAATCCATCTGACGAGATATCAGACAATCCGCCAACTCCAACGTCAGAAATCCAGATTGAGAATCCAACTACAAAGGTTTGGGCTTACGACCGTGTGATTTACATTGAATCTAAGCAAAATCTTGAATACTCTATTATTGATGTTAATGGTCGTGTCCTCAAAATAGGTGTTACCAACACCAACCGTGAAGAAATCGTTTTGCCTGGCAATGTAAATGGATTATTGATAGTAACGATTGCCAAAAAATCATTCAAAATCAGTTATTGACGATCATTACGATTCCTCTTTCCCATCAATCACCTCCATCACGACTTCGTGTTTGGAGGTGGATTTGTTATAATTGATGCCGCAAAGTACAATTTTTTTTGAAAAACCGACAAGGCTTTTGGGATATTCTTTGCGTTTGATTTGGTCTATGGCGGAATCGGCGGTTTTGTCGTATTTTAATTCAACCACAATGGCGGGGCGGGTCGATTTAGGCAGCGGTATGAATACCATATCGGCAAAGCCTTTGCCTGTTGGCAGTTCGTGGAATATCTTGTAAAACGGTTTGGCGGCGTAATATGCCAATGTGATTGCGCATCGCATTGAGTTTTCATCGTTGAACTCCAACAGCGACGACGCCTCAAAATGGTAGTCGTCGAAGGCGCGTGCCACTTTGTTTTCGCGGAGATTGATGGTGTCGTCCAAAAGTTGGAGCGACTGACCAACCGCCTTGGACAATTCGTTCCACCCTGCAAAACGTACCGCGTTTTCAAACTCTTCTGTCACTTCCGTATTTGGAATCCTAACGCTCTTAGTTTCAGAATTATATGACAAATATCCAAGATGAGCCAACAATGTAAGCACGTCGTCGCTCGTCTCGATATTTTTCATATCGTTGCGGAAACTTGACACTCTTACTGTTACTTCCTCGCCGTTCATCATACTGATGATTTTTGTGCGCACTTGGTCGGCGTCGATGTTGAGATATTTTTCGATTGCCATAAAGGATGCCGTCCGCGACCAAAAACTGTCGTATGTGCGGTATAAGATGGACATCATCACCGAGTTCGGATTGAACATCGATT
>DGIK01000183.1 GCA_002393195.1 Bacteroidales bacterium UBA3824
TAGGTTCGAATCCTCTAACTCCCACTTTCTCAAATTCTTAAAATTTAAAGTTGTTGGAGCGCACACCTCGAATGAAAATTCCGATGTGCGCTTTTTTGTTATTGTATATCTGCGATACAATTTAGTTCAAAAAATTAATTTTTGATTTAGTATTGCACAAGCCGAAAATAATCCTTATTTTTGGGTCGTAAAAAGAGAATAAATATGGAAAGTTTAAATTACATAAGCAAACCACATCGGCAGGCAGTAAAAACCAATTTTACTTCCTACATTGATGTTATGTATTACCTGCACAACATACGCATTACGCCGGAGGACAAACAAAAAGTGGCACACAGGCTTACCGAAGAAATTTCGGGGCAAAACCTTTCCCGTATTTATTCGAGGCTTGATTACCTTTCTACATTGAAAGAAGATTGGGACGGCGAAGGCGCGCTACCCGTTTCAAAGAAAGTAATCGACAATTTGAAATCCGTATTACTCATATCCTACGATGACGATTGGAAGAATTGGCTTTTAGGGGCTGATTCCAACGCAACACTCGGCTTGCAATCCGACAAAACTGATGCTTGCGTAAGCCTCGGCGCAAAGGAGTTTTCTTACTATGCCCGCATTAATGGCGAAAGATTGGGCGATAGTCATATTGATTTCAATCCTGAGACTTTTTTGAACATTATGCGCAAAATCGGTTAAGCAAATGCAGCAAGACATCCAAAATAATGAAGATGTTGCACGTATTCTAAGCAACGAATGGTTTGACAATGGCAAACTCCTTCACATTGCATTCAGATTGCGAAAAGGCGAGACTTATATCAGCGTCAACAGACCGGCTATAAGTTCATATCAATCTGATGTAGAGGATTTCATAAAAAATCATTGTGATTACCAATTAATGCCCGACACATATCGCAGAGCATTGCTTAATGTAGGTAAAATTCGCAACATCAAGGTTTCAGTAGGAGACACATCAATGTTTGCCGATGTTGAAGTGGAGCCAAGAAATGCCAAAACACTGTCCCACGCAGGAATTTTCACAAAATTCCAAAACAAAAACGTCAAAGAAGGACAAATCATTAAAACAGGTGTTGCAGAAAAAGAAATTTCTGCCGACACATTATTATTGGAAATAAGATGTCTGTTATTAAAACTTTGCAAAATCGAGCAGTGTAAGATTACAAAATAGAATATCATCCGCGTCAAAAAAAATTTCCACCCAAATAATTCCCAAATCAAATTATTATTCGTATCTTCGCAAAAATTTTTGATAAACATAATCTATGGGAAAAATTTTAGGATCGGAAGCCGTAGTAAAGTCGCTCCTTGCAGAAGGCGTTGACACGATATTCGGCTACCCAGGAGGCGCGGTAATACCGCTCTACGACAGCCTCTACGATTACATCAATGACGGCAAAATTCGCCACATACTCGCCCGCCACGAACAGGCGGCGGCCCACGAGGCGCAGGCTTACTCGCAGATTACCAACAAGGTGGGAGTCTGCATCGTAACATCGGGTCCCGGCGCCACCAACACCATCACCGGCATCGCAAATGCCAACATGGACTCAGTGCCGATGGTAGTAATCACCGGTCAGGTGGGCAGCGGATTCCTTGGCACCGACGCATTTCAGGAGACCGACGTCCTCGGCCTCTCGATGCCTATCGCCAAGTGGAGCGCACAGATAACAAGTGCCGACGACATCGCCTCGACCATCGCCAAGGCGTTCTACATCGCCGTCACGGGTCGTCCGGGCGTCGTCGTCTTGGAAATCACCAAAAACGCGCTCACGACACAGACCACCAAAGAATTTGAATACAAGGCGGCTCCGGTAATCCGCAGTTACGCTCCGTACCCAAAAATCAAAGACGACGACATCGACAAGGCAGTAAAGATGATCAACGAAGCCGAGCGTCCTCTCCTACTCTTGGGACACGGCGTACTCATCGCCCACGCCGAAAAGATGCTCACAGAGTTCATCGAAAAATCGGGCATCCCCTTCGGCTCAACGCTGATGGGACTTTCCGCCCTGCCGTCCAACCATCCTCTCAACGTCGGAATGTTGGGCATGCACGGAAGTTACGCCGTCAACAAACTCACCAACAAGGCAGACCTCATCATCGCAATCGGTATGAGATTCTCTGACCGTGTTACGGGATTGCTCTCCGGCTACGCCAAGCACGCCAAAGTGCTCCACATAGAAATCGACAAGTCGGAAATAGACAAGAACGTAAAGACCGCTCTCTCCATACACGGCGACCTCAAATCGGCGTTGGACTACATCACCCCGCGCATTGAAAAGAAGTCGTACAAATCGTGGCTCGACGAGTTCAAGAAATACTACAACCAGGAACTCGCACAGGTAATCAACAAGGACACCGACGGCTCCGCCGAACTCATACAGATGGGCGAACCCGTTGCAATGATTTCCAGGAAGACCGACGGCAACGCCATCGTCGTAACAGACGTAGGACAAAACCAGATGATTGCGGCACGTTATTACAAATTCAAGTACCCCAACACATTCCTCACATCGGGCGGTCTCGGCACGATGGGCTTTGGACTTCCGGCGGCTGTGGGCGCGGCTATCGCGCAGAAAGAACGCCCCGTAATCCTATTCACCGGCGACGGCGGTTTCCAGATGAACGAACAGGAACTCGGAACAATCATGCAGGAACAGATACCTGTAAAGATTGTAATCCTCGACAATAGCGTACTCGGCATGGTGCGTCAGTGGCAGACAATGCTCCAAAACAAGCGTTATTCAGCCACAGACCTCGTAAATCCCGACTTCGTGAAACTCGCCGAAGCATACTCCATCAAGGCTCGCCACGTAGTGAGCCGCGTAGAACTCGAGCCCGCCATCGACGAAATGCTCAGCCACGACGGCCCCTACGTCCTCACCATCGACGTGGACAAGGATATGAAGGTAATGCCGTTCATCAAGCCCGGCTCCACGGTGGACAACATCACGCTCAACTAAGTTGTTATTACGAAAAACTCATCAGACAATGGACAACAACAATAAACGCCGATATACGGTAATCGTATTCACGGAAGACAAAATCGGCTTGCTCAACAGGATTTCCATCGTGTTTACGCGCCGACACCTCAATATCGATTCGCTCACCACATCGCCTTCGGAGATAGACGGCATATTCAGGTTTACGATAACCACCGAATGTGACGCAATCCTGATGAAGAAAGTAGTGGACCAGATAGAAAAACTCACCGAAGTGCTCCGCGCATTTGCCTACGAAGACAAGGACGTTGTGGCTCAGGAAATTGCAATCTACAAGGTATCCACCAAAAACATCTTCAAGAGCGCGACCACGGTAGAAGAAATCATCCACGAGTTCAACGCCCGAATCCTCTACATCGAATCCGAGTACGTAGTAATCGAAAAAACCGGCTACTACAAGGAGACACAACTCCTCTGCGACAAACTCCGTCCCTACGGACTCCTGGAGTTTGCCCGCTCGGGTCGTGTGGCAGTCTCCAAGAAGAACGAGGAACTCGAAAACTACATCGCCGAACTCAATAAGGCGGTGGAGGAATCCAACGAAATCCGCAAATGGAAGCTCCGCAAGAGGGCAGAATAAGACAAGTTATCACTCAGAAAAAGGCTGGTTGACCATAGAACAACCAGCCTTTTTTTAGCAAAAAACCGCAATCGTTTGCGGTCGCCATAAACACCTAAATATCAGATATTTACAAAAATTTTTCTAAAAACTAAAAAAAAATCACTTCAAAAACTTGCAATCCCAAAAAAACAACCTATATTTGCAGTGTGGAACGGTGTGTTACAACACGGCTTCAACAACACGCTTAAGCTACTAATCACTTTTTAATCAAGACATAATATGTACCTATTAGGATTCGACATCGGAAGCTCGTCAGTGAAAGTATCGCTGATCAACACCAATTCGGGAAAGTGTGAAGCATCCGTATTCTACCCCAAACAGGAGATGAAAATCATCGCCCTGAAACCGGGTCTCGCAGAACAAGAGCCCGAGGAGTGGTGGAAAAACGCCAAGATGGCACTCGCGGAAGTGATGACCGCGTCGATGGTTCCCGCATCCGAAATCAAGGGCATCGGCATTTCATACCAGATGCACGGCCTTGTAGCCGTAGATAAAAACCACAAGCCGCTCCGCCCCGCCATCATTTGGTGCGATTCGCGAGCCACAGGCATCGGTGCCAAAGCCCTCGCAGAAATCGGCAACGACAAGTGCCTCGGCCACCTGCTCAACTCGCCGGGCAACTTCACCGCTTCAAAACTCAAATGGGTGAAGGACAACGAACCTGACATCTACAAGCAAATCTACAAGATAATGCTCCCGGGCGACT
>DGIK01000078.1 GCA_002393195.1 Bacteroidales bacterium UBA3824
GTATTGAGCACGGCATCGCCCTTCCACAATTTGGTGATGCGCTGGTTGCCATACATATCGCCGGGGTAATAATTGAGCACCGACACAAAAAAAGTAAGAGTCTTGTCTCCCTCTGTCCATACGGCGTATGCCTTCGGTGTCTGTCCTGCCACACTTGCCGATACAAGCAATGTCAAAAGCAGAAACACCAACTTAATGGTTCTCATTTTTTAGGTGTATCGTATTTATGTTTTTTTACTTGTACATTCTGGCGGTAAAGATAAATATGATTTTTGAAATTACCATAATTTTTCCGCCGATAAAACACTTCAAAAAAAAACTACAAAAAATTTGGCGGATATAATCGTCTATTTTTCAATCACTTTCAAAAAACTAAACATTCCTCAGAAAGAACGATTAACACTAAAAAATTACGAGGTAATAGACAAAAAACTGTCCAAAAACCTCGTAATATTTAATAATAATCAGGCAAAAGCGTTTGATTATTATTATGGAAAAATATAAAGTTTCCCAGTCTTTATTTGTTTGAACCGGGAAACAGGAATTATCACCTTATAACAACTTTTTGCGTCATTGCGCCAGCTTTGACGATGTAGATGCCGGGGATGTTGATTTGGATTTCCTTGACATCCTTGCCGGAGAATACGAGCTGCCCTTGCATATTACAAATACGGACATCGCCAGCGATATTCTCAATTACAATCGTATGATCGTAACTGAAAATGCGACCATTGGAGTCCTGTTGCTCGCTGACTGATGTCGGGATTTCGGTATTGTCGCCACCTTTGTCACTGTTATTGTTTTGACGACCATCGTCATTTTGGGTGTTGTCGCCCGACGGCGTGTTTTCTTCGTCGGTCTTTGTATTATCCTCAGTATTTGTATTGTCGTCCTCTGACGGAACGGGCTCTTCTTCCTTTTTGTTGACGTTAACCTTAAAAGTTGCCGTCTTGCCTTCGTACTTCACGGTAATGGTTTTGTTACCGGCGGAAGTTGACGAAAAACCCGAACACATTGCGGCGGTGATTGCTACGGTTTTGGCGGTGTTGTCGGAGTATGACACCTTGATTTTGCCGCCCGAAACGTCCAAGGATTCACCAATTTGGTATTCGGTTTTGGTGGGCGAGGTGGAGATTTCTATTTGGGTGATGGTAATGGGTATTACCTCTTCCTTGCCATCTTTGAGAAACGAATTGATGTAAGCCAGCGCGCCCACAAGTCCAGCGTTGTAGTCGATGCCGCCCTCGCCGTTCTGATAATTGTTGATGTCGTCGTTGTAGGCGGTGTTGGTCTTGTTGCCGCCGACGAGATAGCCGAGTTGGGCGTATTTGGCGGGCAAGGAGCAGGAATACATGTTGTTTTGGTCGTTCATAAAGACATTGCGGTAATGCGGCTTTTGCGGATAATTGTCGCCGAGACCGGTAACGAACGAAAAATTGTGGTTGTTGTCGCCGATGATGTAATCGACAGTGCGGAGGGTGTAGGCGTTGACGGTCTTTGCGCCCATCGCCTTGCTGTACAACGCCCAAACGAAGGCTTGATTGGCGGTGTAACGGAGCGGTCCCCAAGTGTTGTCGCCAACAGAATTGAGGAAATAGCCGCTGCCCTTGTAACCATTGGCGTAGTTTTGGAGTTGCGTCAATGCGCTCGAATTGCCTGAAACAGTGTAATATACGTAGTCGGCGATGTCGTTGGTATTGTTGTAACAGAGCGACCATCCGTGCGATGCTTTCATCTGTCCGAAATAAGTAGCCGCCTTGGTCTTGTAACTTTCTGTTCCAGTGGCGCGGTACATTTCGGAGTAGAAAATCACCAAATCGGGCGCGTACTCCTCTTTGGCAGGATAAAAACCGCCGCCGTATGAACCAGTGTTGCCGAGATTGCCATTGCCAATAAACTCCTCGCAGACCTTTGCCTTGGCGAGACATTTGGCGGCGTAGTCGGCGTCATAATCCTTGTAGAGACGGTACATTGCAGCCAGCGACGCGCCACACAATGCCACCATCGACGTGCCACCGCTCGAGAGCGAATATACAGGACGCGAACCATCGGATTCGCCGCCTGCCGAAACCGACCTCTTGGCTGATTTGTGGGGCGACGTGCTCCACTCCGAATGGTCGGCATTGCCATCGCCTACTTGATAGTAAAACTGATTATTGCTACGGACGCATTTGAGGAAAAAGTCGGTGGCGTACTTGCACTCGTCAAGGACATCGGGAATACCATTGGGAACGCCCTTTGCGCCCTCGTAGGTATAATTACCACTACTTGTATATCCGTGATAATCAGCCGAGTAAAGATCAATATAGCCATCAGTAAACTCCGAATATCCAAGCAGAAGCATATAGCAGGCGTAAAATTCGGTCTGACCAAATTTTACGAAGTCGGCGCAGTCAAACCATCCGCCGGTAAGGTCGTAATTTCCATCGGCATCCTTGATGTAAGATTTGCCGCCCGAGTAGCCGCTGAAGTTCTTGCTGTGGTCGTAGAGGAGCCAGTTGGGGCCATTGCCGCTGCGTTGCGCTCCGTAAAAACGGGTCGTCATCCACAACGCCTTTTTATAATAATCGGCATCGAAAGCTGCATCGGCACTTCCAGCGTCAAAACTGCCTGTGCCGCCGTTGTTGCCACCGCCCGAAGTGTTGCGGTAAGCCTCGGGAATATCGGAGGAGGAGATATAATTGATGTTGTCAACGTAATAGGTAACTTCGTTGGCAAACTTGATATTGAAGCTTGCATAGCTGCCCGACACGCCCGTGAGGTCAAAATAGACCTTGACCCATTTGCCGGTTTCGCTTACATTGGCGGTGCGCTCCAAAGTGTTGCTTGCGTCGGACGCGCCCGAACGCAGCCCCAGGACTATGTCGCCGATGGCACTCGTGGAATACACCATCAGCGTTAGACCCTGCGAACCGTTGAAAGTGAGGGTGTTCCATTTTGCCAAATAGCCACCATACTGAACGCCCGATTCAGGGACGCATTTAAGGCATTTGGACGAAGTGTTGATGCCGGAAGCCGACACATTGCTGACGTTGCTGACGGCAAGCGACCACCCGTCGAGCGTTGCGCCGTCCTCAAAATTGTAAACAGCCGTCTCGCCAGCACTTTTGGCGACCGACGGCGCAGCCCCACACACGCTCAGAGCAAGCGCGAGGGGCAAAATTCTATTCAATTTTCTCATATTTAATATTTTGGATGTAATCTTTTTATAACGACAAAAATTCGTTTTTATTGCACAGTCACCCAAATATTTTTCTTCCTCTCCGTGGACTCCGAGCCTCCGCGATAGTATTTTCCTATGCCGTGAGATTTCCCCCAAAAAATCTGCAAAAATATTACATCTTCCAACAAATTCTAAATGAGCAATTTGCGCCAACAATGTAAAGCGCGGCGGACAAAAAAAAAAAA
>DGIK01000203.1 GCA_002393195.1 Bacteroidales bacterium UBA3824
CTACTATGGTCAAGGTATAGAACAAAACTACAATAAGGCATTAGATTTTTTCAAAAAAGCCGACAAATATGAAATAAAAAGTGCACCATATTATATTGGCATCGCTTATTTCTATGGTAAAGGAACAGACAAGAATTACGGAACAGCATTTGACTATTTCCAAAAGGCTTATAAAAATGGCATTGATGATGCTGCATATTATATTGGAGCAATGTATTACTTTGGTGATGGCACAACACAAAATTACGGCAACGCTGCAAAATATCTGAAAATCGCTGCGGACAAAGGTGACGAATACGCTAAATATTTCTTAGGAAAAATGTATTTGAATGGCAATGGCGTTTTGGTAAACAAATACCAAGCGGCTCAATACTTCAACGAGGCTGCCAATGCCGGACATCAATGGGCACAAATTGAATTGGTACGTTGTTATTACAATGGTGACGGCGTGGCACAAAACAAAGAAAAAGGCTATGCACTTCTACAACAATATGCTAACAATGGCAACCAAGAAGCCATAGACCTACTGAAAGAAATCAACTCGATGGATCAACAAAAAGTCGCAGAAACAGTGCAAGAACCATCTTTTTGGGACAAACACGGCGATGCAATAATTGACGGTGCAATAGAAATTGGTGGTAGTATTCTTGAAGCAGTTTTTTTACGAAAAATCAAATAGACATCCGATTCTACTCAACAAACTCATTGGCAAGGACATTGTAAAGTCATTATATAACAAAAGGTTGTCAAATCAAATTGACAACCTTTTGTTTTTTCCCAACATCATCCCCGCTCCCAAATCACAATCCCTCTTCGCCTGATATGGTCTATCAAATCAGGATTTGTGATTGACGAAAAGATTGAAACATCATACATATACGGCAAATCGCTTTCGTAGAGCAAATCTTGAATTTGGAAAAGGTCGGCGAGGGTGAGATTGTCGCCTTCGAGGGTGATGTCAACGTCGGAAAACTTCTTATAGTTGCCCTTTGCCCTCGAACCGTACAAAATCACTTTTTCGAGATTTTTGCATTTGCTGAAAATGGCGGTCATCTCGTCAAACTCCTTGTCGCTCAGTCCGTACATATCAACGATTTCATTTTCTCCTCAAAATCAAGGAACAATTTCACGTAACTATTTTTGATTTTTTCGGCAATGTCATTTGCTGTTTCTTGATTGTAATCGTGGGACGTGAGGTTTCGGGCGTTGATGGTTTCCATCCACAGCGCATCCGAAATCAAATCTTGCCGCAATGCGTACCTGATTGCATCACGAGAGCCTCGTATCTCATTAGCACCCTGATATGCCGCATAATCTTTCATAACATTCCACGCCAATTCGTGCGTAAACTCAAACCTTTGGATAAGACCCTCGTTTACAATATCTTTCAAATCATTGTCAAACGATTCGTCTTCCAAAATTTCAACGCCTTCTATCAGTTTCTTTAAGGCTTTCTGATAATTGGCAAAACGTTGCTGCCATCTGATGTCATTATTGTCGATTGCTTGCATGATTCTAATTATTTATTATCCTCTCCTTCATCTCCAAATATTTCCGCGTGAAATACGGCTGAATTGCGGATTCGCGGTAGTCGAAACCATATGCGCGGCGGGTGACGGCGAGGATGGGCGGGGCTTGGATGCGCTTGGCAATGCCCATGCCCTTGAATAGTTTGTACCAACGTTCAAGGTCGGCAATGAAAGTTTTGGCGTCGGGGAAATGACTGCGAATGAGGTCTTCGGTGAGTTCGGTCTCCGCGCCGTGATTGAGGTATGCGGCAAGGTCGCCATCGAGGTAATGCTGGAGAATGTCGGCGAGAGATGCGTGATTCCACCATTGCTGCCACGCCTCAAACAATCTGTCGTGGTAGGGATAAATTAACGGGTCGCCAAGTCCCTTGTCAACGGCTTGGTTGTCAGAAAGTTCTGCCGACGGTTTTAACGTCAGGACTTCATTGGGCACGAGTTCTTTGCCAGCCTTGGCATTGATATGGCGGCAGAGGTCATAGACCGTGTGTTTCCACAAGTCGCCGATGGCTGCGAGGAAGCCCGCAACATCGCCGTACAATGTCGCATAGCCGACAGTGGTTTCGGTCTTGTTGCCGTTGTTGGTGAACACTGCGCCCCACGCACTCGCAATTGCAGCCAAAACCCTCGATCCTCGGTCGCGGGCCTGCACATTTTCCATATTGAAGGACGACAGATTTATTGTAATCTCGTCGCCGTTGGCATTAGTTGGTTTCAGTCCATCTATTTGACGATTAGTGAGTTCCGCGCTTTCTTGAATTGGCACTGACGTGTACCAACAGCCAAGATTGTGCGCCAAACGCTCCGCAATGCCGATTGTAGTCTTGGAATTGAAACGTGACGGCATATTGACGAGCAACACATTCTCCTTGCCAATCGCCTCTACGTAGAGAGCCGCCGCAAGTGTGGAATCAACACCACCGCTTGCCCCGATTACAACTCGCTGCAAATGGCTCTGCGCCATATAGTTGCGGATGCCATAAACCAAAGTCCTGTGGATGTCGTCGATTTCCGTAGTCTCCACCAACTGCGGCGCGTTGATGGCAATGAGTTTGCCGTTAAGATATTCAAAATCAACATCTTCTTCTGTGTACATTCCGCTGTGGGCAATGAGGTTGCCTTCGGAATCCCACGCCGCCGAACTTCCATCAAAACAGAAAATTGTCTTGCCATTGTTTTGAAGTCCAAGACCGTTGACATAAATCACCGGCTTGCCGAAGGTCTTGGCGTGGTTGGAAAAATGACGGATACGGCTCTGATTTTTTCCGGCGGTGAAGGGCGAATAACTGATGTTGATGAGAATTTCAGCCCCATTACCATTGAGCCTTTCAAACGGCTTGAAAACGTAGTCGTCGTCCCAACCGTCCTCGCAAATTGTTACTCCAAACTTGATACCGCCGATTTCTGACGGCTGAAAGGGCATCAAATCTTTGCTGTGAAACATCGCAGAAAGTTGGTCGAAGAAATGTCTCGGCTCCTCAAATTCGCGGTAATTTGGCAGGAGTGTTTTGATGCGGTATTCCGTTTTGCCATTTGTGGCGATGCAGGCGACATTCATTTTTGCCTTGCGACCATCATAGCCATTCTGAGGCTTACCAACAACACTCTCAAAAAACGCCACAGAGCCGAAAATCAGCGAAAAATTTTCGTCGGCTTCCTTGGCGAGGAGGTTGTTGAAATACTCGCAATCGTCGATAAAATCGTTTTCCTCCCACTTGTCGCCAATCATATATCCAGGGATTGACATTTCGGGAAGGAGAAGTAGGTTGACACCGGCGGCTTTTGCGCGGCGGACGGCGGCGAGGCAGGTTTCATAATTCTTTGCCGGATTGCCGGGCGTGATGGTCAGTTGGGAGTAACGTATCTTCATAATTTTCAGAGATTTGGTAGGGACGTCGCGTGCGGCATCCGTTAATATGGACATATAACAAAAATGGTATGTCAGAATCCTCTGCCATACCATAATCTTCGCTAATCGTACCGAAGATAGGTTTCGAACCTATGACCCTCGGATCCACAATCCGATGCTCTAACCAACTGAGCTACTTCGGCAGCATTATTGTTTGTCTCAAAAAGACGCTGCAAAGGTATCGCGATTTTGCGTTATATCCAAATATTTTTGAATATTTTTTTCATTTTTCTTATAATCGACTAATAACCAATATTTTACAAACGCAACATAACATTTATAAAAATTAAATTTGATGATTTGGCGCGTTTGGATTAATTTTGCAGCAAATTTCACCGAAAAGGTGTCACAATATAAAGATAATGACAAAAACACTCAAATATATCGCCCTCAGCATTTTGATATGCCTTGCCGCCGACGTTGCAAACGCGCAGTCCAAGAAAGACAAGGACAAGGATAAGGAGTACCCGCTCAGCGTGAAGGTGTGGCAACTCGACGACAATTGCGAACGCATCGACTACGACCTCACGCAGGACACGACCTTGCATCTATTTCAAGTGTATGACTACAACGACAAAAACTCGTTGTCTGTCAGCAATTTGGGCAATATGGGTTCGCCGTACATCTCCAACATTTTCGATGACCGCGAGCAAAACCGACAGTCGCCGGTGTTCTTTTTTGACAATGTGAGCGATTTTATTACCAAACCCGAAGACACCAAATATTATCAGGTCAACCATCCCTACACGTGGCTCTATTACGCTCAGACCCCGAAGGCGAGAAACGGTCAGGTAATCGACTTTCGCCATACTCAGAATGTAAACCGAAAATTCAATTGGGGCTTCAATGTTGGTCTCGTTGGCTCCACTGGCCGCATCAGCCGTCAACACATGAGAAACACAACATTCTCACCTCAAATGAGTTACAATGGCAAGCACCTGAAAATACACTTCTTTTATAAGTTCAATAAATTTTACACCGAGGAATACGGCGGTATCATCGACACCATCGAAATCAAAAACGACCGCTACACCACCCGCCTCCAAAAAACTTTTGACACCTGGGGACGGCGCACGTGGGGCATTGTGGGCGAATATTCGATTGGCAAGACCGACTTCCAAATCATCAACGACTCCACACGAAACGAGGTTTATACGCCGAGGATAGCCTTCAATTACGTTTTCAATTACGACAAAATATTCCGCACGTACCAGGACGAAGACCTCGACAAGACTTTCTACAAGGAATTTAGACAGTCAACCGTACCGACATACGACTCGCTGTTTTTCCACAGACTCACCAACAAGGCGCAACTCAAAATCTTTGAAACTCAGTACTTTCCGTGCGTCCGTGGAGCCATTGGCGTGGAAAACGAGTTGTATTACAATTTTGGAGGTTATACGGGCGACAATGCCAACCACAAGTACACCAATACTTTCATAGAAGGTTCTATCAGCAAAAATAAGTCGCGAAACCTCATCCTCAACGGCTCATACCGTCAATACCTCACGGGGCGCAAACTCGGCGATATGTACATCAAAGGCGACTTAGGCTTCAAATGGTTCAAGGGCGAGAGCGATACTGTCAATTACATCGTGAAGGCGGCTGTCGATTTCAAGAACGAGGAGCCGACGTACTTTGAGCAACAATACGTCGGCAACAATTTCCATTGGCAAAACGACTTCGACAAGCGTCAATCCCTGCGCATTGGCGGCGAGATAGAATTGCCGCGCTGGCACTTTAAGGTCGGCGTATCTAATTATTTATTAAATAATTACGTTTATATAAACAAAAATGCCGTACCGCAACAGGCATCCAGCGCAATCACGGTGCAGAGCGTCAGCCTGATGAAAGATTTTTTTGTATGGCACGTCAGGTTTGCCAACCGCATTACGTATCAGCACACCGACCACAACAAAATCCTCAATCTGCCCAACATCGCGCTCTATCACTCGACGTACTTCGAGTTTTTCCTGGTTAAGAACGTCTTGCTCACTCAACTCGGCGGCGAGGTGAGGTATTCTGACCGTTACAACGCATTCGGCTACGCGCCCGCGACGTCGCTATTCTACCCGGCTACAAGACTCAACGCCGGCGACTACCCCATCATCAACGCCTTCATCAACATCAAGATACACGGCGTGTTGATGTTTTTCAAGTGGGAACACGTCAACGACGGAATGATAAAAGATTGGTACGCCTCCACCGACGATTATCCGATACAAGATTTCCACTTTATGATGGGAATTTTATGGAGATTTGGAGATTAATTGAAAATTTTATTAGGGTGTTGCGCGAGTTATGTGTCTTATAGATGACAACTAACTAACACGACACTCTCTTTAAAACCAAATTGCTTTAAAACAAAAACTAAGAGGCCAGATGGTCTCTTTTTTTATGCTTGAATATGAAGAAACAACTATATACAATACTCATTGCGGCATTGATGCCGACAGCCGCCACCGCTCAGGGCAACACACCGGGCGAATACGCCGCCGATGGCGTGAAAACCGTGATGATGAAACAGCCCGGCACAGATTTCGGCTACCCGATGTGCAGGCTTGGCGAGCCGATAGAACTCAATTTTGACATTCTCGACGGCAAATACGACAGGCTCGAATACACTGTGCGCCATTGTGATAGCGATTTCAATCCCGACGACCTGATGTTCAACGAATTTGCAGAAGGATTTGACCGCCGCCCGTTGGACGAGAGCCAAGAATCGTTCAATACTCTCCAACAATTCACGCATTACACACTGACAATTCCCAACCGCGATATAACGCTCACGATTTCAGGCAATTATATTGTTGATGTGTATTCCGAGGACGAGCCTGACGAACCGATTTTGAGCAAACGATTTATGGTTTATGAGAGCGACGGCGACATCATATCCGCCCGCGTAGAACAGCCCTTTTTGCCTGAATATCAGATGCAATGCCAACAACTTTATGTTGAAATCGACAATTCGCGCCTGCGTGTCTATAACCCCGAAAAATACCTGAAAGTATATGCCATCCAAAACGGCGACCACAACACGCGCCGACAGTTGAAAATAAGCGGTTTTCAGCACGACGAAGTGCAATTTCACCTCAACGACGGCGGCAACATCTTCAACGGCGGCAACGAATACGATTTTATCGACGCAAAGGATGTGCATTTCAAGGCGCTTGGCATCGACAACATCCTGTACCAAAACGGAATTTATCATTACATTCTCACGCCCACGACCTACGACGAGGCATATTTCAACAATGGAGACATCAACGGCGCATACTACGTGAAAAACGACCGTGGCTTTGACCGCGACTTGGAATCCGACTACGTAAAAGTAACATTTCGCCTCAAATACGACGCCTTCACCGACTATGACATCTACCTCTACGGCGCACTGACTAATTGGCAGTGCATACCCGAATTTAAGTTGACTTGGAACGCCGACGACCGACTTTGGCAAACGACAACTCTCTTAAAACAAGGTCTTTACAATTATAAATTTGCCTTCGTAGATTCCGACGGCAAATTCGCTGGCTATTCGTCTGGCAACAATTTCAACACGATGAACGATTATTTGATAATGGTTTACACATCTCTCACGCGGGACAGGGGCGAGAGATTGGTGGCGTGCAAAGTGTTGAAATAAACCACACGTTGCAAAAATACAATAAAAAATGGGACTGACATTGCTGATGTTGTCATACACCAGCCGACAGTCCCGGGGAAAAACTTATTAATGAGGAAACAGTAAAAAATACTATGGAATCTTGAAACCGATGACGAGGATGTCGTCCACCTGATTGTAATCGGTGCCCATCCAAGCGTCGATTTTGTCGTCGAGCATTTGTTTTTGCTTGTCCATTGGCTCCGGTGAAACTTCTTCCAAAAGTTTCTTGAAGCGGCTCGACATAAACTTCTTGCCACTCTTGCCGCCAAACTGCGAGGCATAGCCATCGGAGAAGATATAAACGATGTCGCCCTTCTGAACATCAACATCATACGTCGTAAACCCGACATTTACCAAATCGAATATACCAATCGGCATACGGTCGGCACGATATTCCTCCAATACTCCGTCGTGAACGAGGAACATAGGATTGAACGCACCAGAGAATTGCAAATGGTTAGTTTCCAAATCCAAGATACATACTGCAATATCCATGCCGTCCTTAGCCTCGTCCACCTTGCCGGTCTGTTTGAGCGATTCGATTACAGACGTGCGCAGGAGGTCGAGCATACGACCCGACGAAATGCCTTCCTGACTGTTCACAACAATTTCGTTGATGAACGCCGAACCGAGCATACTCATGAACGCGCCCGGCACACCGTGTCCCGTACAGTCGGCAGCCACCATAACTGCATAATGGCTGACATGCTTGAAATAATAGAAGTCGCCGCTCACGATGTCCCTCGGACGGAAGAGGATGAAATATTCAGGCAGCACAGCCGAAATTGTATCCATCGTAGGCATGATGGCAGTCTGGATACGTTTGGCGTAATAGATACTGTCCATAATCTCCTGTTCGTGGTGCGCAATCTCGTCGCGCTGTTGCATAGCGATATTTTTCTGCACTTCAAGTTCGTCACGCTGCGAGAGGATTTCTGTCTTCTGACGCTCCAAAGTGGCGTTTTTAGCCTCGATGGCATCACGCTGCGTAAGAATTTCCTCTCGCTGGAGTTCAAGCTCGGCGTTTTTGAGCTCGATGGCTTCCTTTTGCTGCACGATTTCCGATGTGCGCTCTTCCACAATCTTTTCCAACATCTCGTTGCGACGTTTGAGCTGCTTCTCACGCAATTTGATAATGGTGATTATCAACGCCGCAAATGCCGCCACAAAGAGAATAATCACCCACCACCTCAGATAGAATGGCTTCATTATCTCAAATTTGTATGAATTGGCGGTACTCCAGATGCCGTCCTTGCCTTTGGCACGATAGACAAATTCATACTGGCCGGCTGGAAGGTTTTGATAGCGAGCATTGTTTTCCTTGCCACGCGACGCGGCATAGTCGTTGTCGAGACCTTTCATATAAAATTCGTATGTGATAGCCTCCTCGTCCTTGAAGGAGAGTCCCGCAAGCTCAAAGATAAAGTTGTTTTCGCTCGCACTGAACTTGTTGCGCTGCTGCGAAATCTTTTCACCATTGAGGAAGAGGTTTTCAATACGGCACTGCGGCACAAATTTTACGGTGTTTTCCTTGCGGAGGTCGTATGCCGACACGCCGTGGTAAGTGGCAACGTATAGCACACCTTTATTATTAAGCAAAAGTCCGTTGGTAACAATCTCGTTGCCGGGCAATCCGTCGTTGGAATACACCACAATCTCCACATGATTGCTTGGTATGTCATAATAACAGAACCCCCTATTGGTGCCAAGCCACAAATGGCCCTTGTCGCTACCCTTCTGAATGGAATTGATGGATACATTTGGCAACGAAGGGATTGTCAAGGTCTGGAAATCACCATCCATAGTGAATTTGCCAAGACCATCCTCCATGCCCACCCAAAGCACACCGTCGATTACAGCAAGACCAAGCACCGGCGAGGGCGTTGCATAGAGATTCTCAAAGGTAACACCATTGTACTTGACAAGTCCAGTATTGTTGCCGCCCACCACCATATCATTGTAGCCAACCATCTGACTTACAAGCGATGTGAAATCGTTGGTGATGGGTATTGGCTGACTATCCCTATTTGCAATCTTATATACAAGACCATCTGTACCCGACATCAGGAATATATCGCCCGATGGCGAGACATAAACATTTTTTAGGCTGAATATTTTGGTGTCAAACTTTTTTTCGAGCTTGCGTTTGAGGGTCTTAACGTCATAGATATACCACCCGTAGCTGTCGGCAATGAAGATGTCGCCGTCTGCCAGCGCGGTTACTACGTAAGGAATCTTGTCGCCGTCCAACTGACCCGAAAAATCCACAAGAGCATTGTGATAATACATTATCTTGTTGTTGAACGCCATCCAGATGCGTCCATTGGCATCCTCGATAATATTATTAAGATAACTGTCGATAGACTCCGGGTACAAATTGCGTAGCGAGCGGTTGGTGAGTTTTTGGATGCCGCCGCTAAATCCAAACCAAAAGTTTTCCTCTTCGTCCTCAAAAAACGAGAGGAGTTTCAGATTTTTGAGACCGATTGACTGGTCGTACCTGATGGCTGTCTGCTCAAGCGAGAATATCTGGTAAGCCTCAAAATCCGACAATAGGAATTTGGAACCGTCCTTGTTTTGCTTGATGGTGCGGATACGCGAATTTGGGCTGATGCTCACACGGTTGTTGATGCGGAGGCTGTCGATCTTGCCAGCTGAGAAATCAGCCAAATTGCCCGTGTAAACTCCATCGTATGCCGAGAGCCAAACTTGATTGTTCTCGTCCACAAACACGCTGTAACATTCCTTGTCGGCGAGCAACTTGACATTGTTGTCGCGATCCATCAAATAAAAGCCCTTGGGCGTGGCAATGAAAGTATTGCGCCCCGACTTGTTTTGCGAAAACGAATTGACAATAGTGGGCAGTTCGGGAGCCTTCTCGTTGACGTGCAGTTGCTGCTTGTTGTTGGCACTCAGGAAAAACAGCCCCTTGTCGCCATAGACGTATTTGCCGTCATTGGCATTGATATAGATGTGCTTGAACGCAACACCATCAAAATATTTGCTGATACTGCCATTGTTGTCCATACATACAACGCCGTCGATAGTGGCAAAATACATCCAGCCCTTGCTATCTTGTGCGATGTCGAATACAATGGTATTGTCGATGCTGGAGGCAGATGAGAAAGTCTCCATCTTGCGACCGTTGAATTTGACCGCGCCCGAATGTGTGCCAAACCACATATAGCCTTCGTTGTCTTGGAAAATGCACCTGATGTCCTCCTGCGGCAGCCCTTGGTCGGAGCCGTAAAACACAAAGGGGAAGTAGCCTGTCTGATAGGTCTGGTACATTGCATTGAGGTGGTTTTGAGCCGCCTGATACGGTATCGACGATTGCTCCTTGAATGCCTCGTCGATGCTGCCCGACTTCTTGCTCCATTCGAGAAACTCGATGATTTTCTGACGGAGCTTGGGCTGGTTTTTCTTGATGCCCCAACCTACCGAATACAGGTCTCCGACCACAAATTTAGCCTCGAGTTCGGGATATTTGGGCAGCGAATAGATGTCAAAATTTACTATGCAGTAGTCGGCCTTGCCGCTGATGACCTCCGGGAAAAATTCGTTGGCCTCCTTGTAGTGGTAATTGACGCCGCTGTGGAGATTGTTTTCGATGAGCTTTTCCTCGTAGATAGAACCCTTGGAGGTTACGCCCTGATATTTGGCGAGGTCGCTGATAGACTTGATGTCCTTGTCCTTGCGAGCCACCACGATGTCGGCTGTAGGCAGCACGTCGATGATGTCTATCTTGTTTTGACGCCAAGCCACAGGCGAAAGGAGGTCGCATGCGATGTCAAAATCATTGAACCTTTCTGGCGTATATGAACTGTCTTTTACAATGTTGCCATTGCTATCTGTGAAGTAGTCTTCCAATTTTCCCACTAATCGAGTTTCCAGTTTGAGACCGAGATAGTTGGCGAAATGGTCAGCGAGCGAATGGTTAAACTGTTTTGGACCCGAGGAGTGGTACACGAGGTCACGGTCGCGGAGAGCGACAATGAGCTTGCCCGACGCCTTAATTTCGTCCATATCGCGGTAATTGCTTGTGCTGCTGGTCTTGGTATCGGAAAACGACCTGATGATTTCGTAATACGACTCGTAGTTGAAATCAAACATGCCAGTGAATAGCTTGTCGAGAAGTCCAGTGCCCTTCATCATTTGGAAGAAATTGTCGATTTCCTCGCTGAGAGAGGTATTGTCCTTGGCTACAGCCCACGCCACCCTGTCAGGATTTGCGATAGGGAAGGCCAGATTGAACTTTTCTTTGTTATTCTTTACGAACTGCAAACCGACGTAAGACACGGTAACAAAGCCGTCCACCATGCCCAACCTTGCGAGTTTCTGCGATTCTTCCTCGCTGCGAGTCTTCACTATCTTGATGCCGCCACCAATCATATCATTGATAATCTGCATATTGCGTTCGTATGACGAATTGCCCATAAGTGCTATCTTGAGTCCCTTGAGGTCGCGGTAATTTTTTACCCTCAGCTTCTGCGACTTTGGGCGCATCCTCTCTGGCACAAAAAACTGGTTGATGACAGATGTCTGCTGATGATAATTGCTAACTATCAAGAGATCAGACACTTTCATCTCACCGGCAAAGGTAAAGAATTTTTCTCGCCAGTCATATATATAGGTGGTTCCGCAGATGAAGTCGGCTTTCAGCAGGGCGTCTGGGGTGTAATATACAGAATCATTGGTGATGTAATCTGGCGGCACAACGCCATTGTGCGAGAATATCTCGTCCCATTCTATGAACACATATTCAGGCGTGCAATTGATAAAGCGAGCAAATTCATCGGCGAAATCTCGGTTGATGGTCTGCCAGCCACTCTTTGTGAACGCGATTCTGACCACCCCGCTGCGGCGTATTTCGTCGAGCGTGCGGCTGTAGGCTGTGCTTACCATCATGGTAATCAATAATATGAGCGATAGAAGTCTTTTCATTTTATCAATAAGTCGTGCTGCATTTGCGTACAAACTTTCTGCAAAGATAGACAATTTTAGCAGTATGTCGTCAAATTTTTTGCAATTTTTGTGCCGAATAGCGATTTTTTCACCACACAAAAATTCAAATTAGCGTCTTGCAAGGTACTCGCCCAATCGTTTAAGCCCTTCCTTGATGTTTTCCAACGAATTGGCGTAACTAAAACGCAAAAAACCCTGTCCTTGCGAGCCGAAATCTATGCCCGGGGTTACGCCAACATGGGCGTTTTCGAGTATGTCGAAGGCAAATTTGTAGGTGTCATCGGCAAACATCCTCGCGTCTGCATACACGTAGAACGCGCCTTTTGGCTCAGTCCAGATTTTGAAACCGAGTTTTTGAAGTCCGTCCACGAGAAATTTTCTGCGCTCGTTGTATATCGCGCACATCCTTTCCACATCGGCGGCTGCACCGTCGATGGCGGCAATTCCACCCTTCTGCGCGTCGCTCGGAGCACAGATGAAGAGATTTTGCTGCAATATCTGCAACGTCCGCATATATTTGGCAGGCGACACCAAATAGCCGAGCCTCAATCCTGTCATTGCAAAACGCTTGCTGAATCCATTGAGTACAAAGGCATTGTCGGTATATTCAAGGATAGAATGAGCCTTGCCTTCATATACCAGACCGTGGTAAATCTCGTCGGAAATCACCGTAATCCCCAAGTCGGCTATCTGCCTCATCACTTCCGGCTCTATCAACGTGCCAAACGGATTGGACGGCGAATTGATGAAGATTGCCTTGGTTTTGGGTGTAATCTTTTTCTTAACTTCCTCGATGTCAATACGAAAACCATCTTCGGGACTGAGGTCGATATTAACGGGAATTGCATTGACAGCCCTCACAAAATTGGCATAGCAAGCGTATCCTGGATTAAAGACCAACACCTCGTCCCCGACATCACATAACGTCCTCAATACCAACAATATAGCAGGCGACGAACCAGAGGTAACAACAATGTTTTCGGGCGAAAAATCCACATCGTACTCCTTCTTATACAAGGAGGCAATCTTGGCTCGCAACAATGGGTCGCCAAGCGAATGGGTGTAATGAGTTTTGCCAGTGCTAACCGCCTCTGCAACAGCGTCCCTTACACACGGCGGCACGTCAAAATCCGGCTCGCCAACCTCCATGTGGATAATGTTGATGCCATTGCGCTCCAACTCCTGTGCCTTTTCAAGCACTTCCATTACTATAAAAGGTGTAATATCTTCAAGCATTTTTTTGATTTTTGATTTTTGATTTGTTTTCCGTTTTCCATATTCCATTTTCAATTTTCAATTTTCCATATTCCATATTCCATATTCCATATTCCGTGCGCTCACGCACACGGCTTGGCGTTGACGCCCTTTCAGGGCTTGTCGGATTATGAATTATGCATTGTGAATTATGCATTATGAATTATGAATTATGCATTATGCATTGTTTAAACCTCAAATTCCATTCCGTCTTCGGCAGCCGTGGTGTTAGGGAAGATTTCACGGGCTTGCCTTTCGAGGAGCGACACCGAATCGTAACGCCCAGAATAATGACCTATGACCAACTTGCCGACGCCCGCATTCCTCGCCACCGTAGCCGCCTGACCAGCAGTACAATGGAATGTTTCGGAGGCGCGTTTTTCAAACGAATTGTCGTATGTAGCCTCGTGATAAAGCACATCGACTCCCCTTACCGCCTCCACCACAGAATCGAGTTTGGTGGTATCGGATACAAAGGCATAACTCTTTGGCTTAGGCGGCTCTATCGTGAGCTCAGAATTAGGAATTACTGTGCCGTCCTCAAGGGTGAGGTCGCTGCCGTTTTTGATGGCAACTATCTCGGCTATCGTAAGATTGTAGCGCGGTATGCACTCCTTTACTATATTGTATGGCAAAGGTTTTTCGCGGAAAAGAAATCCCCAGCAAGGAATCCTATGATTGAGAGGGAAACTATAAACCATCAAATTTTTGGTTTCCAACGTCATGTCAAATCCATCGGGCGACAGCGGCACAAAATGGATGTTGAACCCAAGCTCGTGTATCAACACCGGCGAATATTGCGATTCGAGCATCTGTTGCAGACGCGACGGGCAATGCAGATACACGTCGCCCTTGCGCCCCAAGAGGTCGAGCGACGAGAGCAGTCCAAACAGCCCAAAAAAATGGTCGCCGTGCAGATGCGATATAAAAATATGGTTCAATGCGCCCATTCTGACACCTTGCCTGCGCATCACCACTTGTGTAGCCTCCGCACAGTCCACTAAGTATATCTGATTGTTGTGGCTCACCACCTGCGCCGTGGCGTTGCGTGAGAGGGTCGGCAGTGCCGAGCCACAACCCAATATTTTAACGGTAAGCGACATAATATCTACAAATAAATTATTCGTTGAAGCTGCGAAAATACAAAAAATCCAAGCCAATGCAAAAAAAATATTAAATTTCAGGCAACAAATTGACATTATAACAAGTCTTTTTTATAAATTTGCGACTGAAAACAGACTTTAACAACCGGTACCGAGATGAAAATAATTAAAAATACATATATAAAGCTCATCATTATAATGACGGCACTATTTATAAGCGGCGGTCTCCGTGCGCAGACATTGGTGTCGTCGTACCCATACGAATGGGGCTTTGAAAACGGATTCGGCGGCTGGAAAAACAGTGCCGGACAGCTCAACGATTGGAGAGTAGGACGCGACGACGACGCTCGTGTTGTGGTCGAGAAAAAAAACCTTGTAACCGGGCCTTCGGAAGCATACGAAGGCGGTGCATACGCGTACGTTGACTTTTACAACCATCCAAACGCTAATCCAGTGTCGATGACAAAGACATTCGACTTCTCTTCGCTCACCAACCCAATACTCTCGCTCTTCATTCACAACCACTGGGAAGGCGACAATCACGACGTATTCTTCTCCTTGGAGGTAAAAGAATCCGACGACCATTACTGGTATCAGCGCATATCAATCACACGAGACGACGGCGACCTCTGGCACAAGGTAAACGCCTGCCTGTCGGATTTTGCGGGCAAGCCAAGCGTTGACATCCGTATCACCGTAACCCCCGACAAGGGCACACAAGTAATCGCCATCGACAAAATCACGATAGAAGATTTCACCATCTCTGCCGAAGTAACTGACGTAACGTGCTACGACTACAAGAACGGAGCCATTACTATAAAGCCATCGTGCGGTGGTCCAGAGTTCCAATACTCAATCTACGCGGGCGCAGACGCCACTGTTACCACCCAAAAATCGATGACATACACCGATCTGTATGCGGGCAGATACAACGCAAAAATCGTGGACATCGCCTCTCAATGCGCGGCACAACTGCCTTCCATCAACGTAGTAGAGCCGCCAGAAATAGAGGTTCGCCCATACATCGACGACATAAGGTGCTACAACGACCAAAACGGCAGCATCATAGTAGGCGCATCGCAAGAGGGCTATCCCGATATGGTATTCAAATATTCGATAGACAACGGCGATTCGTTTCAGAGCGACACACGATTCAGCAACCTCTCCGGCGGCACATACACCATCCGCGTACAAAACGAAAACGGATGCCTCTCCAAACCCGTAGAACAAGAGATAGGCAGGGACGTACTGCTTGAAGTGAGCGACATTGTAGTCTCCAACGTAACATACTGCCACGGAGAACGGTCTGGCTCAATCACCATCACCGCCAACTTCCGCAAAAACGCCACCGTAGATTATTCCATTGACGGCGGCGAAACGCCATACCACAACAACATATTCCAACAACTCCCAGCCGGCGAATACCATGTGGCTCTCATCGACCAAAACAAATGCAAAATCGTATGGCCCGAACCCGTGATAATCACCGAACCAGAAAAACTGGAAGTTGTAAAAGTGATGCACACCGACATCGACGGCTGCCACGGGGAAACCAACGGCACCATCGACATCAACCTCAAGGGTGGCACGGGTCAATATTACACCACAATAGACGGACTTGTCTATAACCCGCAAACCACGTACAAGGATCTTGCAGCCGGGTCGTATTACATAAGCGCACACGACCAAAACAATTGCCACATCGACATAGGCGAAATCACAATCAAGCAGCCCGACCCCGTGGAAATCACCAACGTAAAAT
>DGIK01000141.1:0-8346 GCA_002393195.1 Bacteroidales bacterium UBA3824
TGCACTTGCGGGTTGAATCTGCGGTGCGGGGGATGATGTAGGATTTTTTTGCCGTATTCAATTTTTTTTTATTTTTTAATTGCTTAATTATAAGATGTTTGTATTTAAATTGTAAATTTTGTTTTACCCCCCCCCTAACAAAACTTTACATTTTATCATTTTTTTTACTATATTTGTGGCGTTGAATCATTAAACAATTACAGCTATGAAAAACAAAACTTCAATACTGCTTTTGTTTCTGACATTCTTGTTTGTAAATGTCGGCAATGCAACTGCACAGCAATATGTTGACCTTGGACTCCCATCTGGCACACTCTGGGCGACCTGCAATATCGGCGCATCCAACCCCTGGAACTACGGCGACTACTTTGCCTGGGGGGAAACATACTCCAAATATGCCTATAAGTGGAGTAGTTACAAATATGCCAACGGTATGTCTGGTAGACTCAATAAATATTGTAACAACTCGTTATATGGCTACAACCGCTACACCGACAGTCGCACCAAACTCGATAGATCCGATGACGTTGCCTATCAGAAATGGGGGAGTAATTGGTGTATGCCGACGCAAGCACAATTTCAAGAGCTATTTGAAAATTGTACAAATGAATGGACTTCCAATTATCAAGGCAAGGGTGTGGCAGGAATACTATTTAGAAGTAGGAAGAACGGCAATACAATATTCTTCCCTGCCGCTGGAAAGTATGATTATGATGAGAAGCCCTTGCGCGTTGGTTCTATGGGGTACTATTGGTCGGTCTCCCTATATAAGGATCTTCCGAATTACGCCAAAAGCTTCGACTTCAATTCGACCAGAGTGTACACAGACAACAACAATCGCAACTCACGCAACTGCGGTTTGTCGGTTCGTGCCGTGCGATGCAGCAACAGTGCGACATCACAAACTCGATCAAATGGTCACCAATACATCGACCTAGGCCTCCCCTATGGCACCCTTTGGGCGACCACCAATATTGGAGCATCCAACCCCGAGGATTACGGCGACTACTTCGCTTGGGGTGAAACCACAACAAAGTCCACCTATTTGTGGAGCACCTACAAGCACGGCAACGGCAGCGATTCCGATGTGTCAAAAAAATACAATAAAAGCGATGGAAGAACCAAATTGGAGCGCATTGACGACGTAGCCTATAAGAACTGGGGCAGCGACTGGTGCATGCCAACGCAGGTGCAGTTTCAGGAACTCAAAGACAAATGCACATGGACAAGGACAACGCTCAACGGCAAGAAAGGTTACAATGTAAAAGGACCAAACGGCAAATCGATTTTCCTCCCCGCCGCAGGATATAAGGGCTGTTATGAAAAAACAACCTCGTTCCGCGGGTCCAACGGCTACTACTGGTCGTCCTCTCTCTACACGGACGACCCGGGCGCCGCCTACCAACTCCGTTTCTTTTCGAGCTACATCTCTCCGTTCAATAATAGGTTCGTACGTTACTGCGGTCTTTCTGTGCGTCCCGTGCGGTGCAGTAACTAAACCATGTTCTCCCAAAAGAAACGAAAACGAAAACACGATACCCACAGTTGGCCTGGTGAGGTGTGGCGGTAGGGCGTGGGCTGATGTAGGGACGTGGCGCGCCGCGTCCACTAAAATACCCATCGTGTCGCCCATTCTGCCAATGGCAGCGGGCAAGTCAAAAGTCCGCCATTCATTTGTAGGTTGAGCATCGAGAATCTGATGCGGATTTATGTCACTTTTTACATTGTTAAGTGGGGGAAAGTGTATATTTGATACACTTTCCCCCACTTAATAATGCAGTTGTATGTCTTTTTGCTGGTTTGCAAAAAAATGTTTGTTCCGTAAACACTTGTCAAAAAAAATTTGTCTTCCCCGCAAAAAACATTATCTTTGCGCATTGATAAAACCGAAAAGGCAAAGTATTATGATAAACTATCCGCTGAGCATACAGAGTTTTGAGAAACTGAGGCAAGATGGTTGCTTGTATGTCGACAAAACCGATTATATATACAACCTTGTTACACATGGCAGCACGTATTTCCTCGCCCGTCCGCGCAGGTTTGGAAAAAGTCTGTTGTGCAGTACATTGCGTGCATATTTTGAAGGTAAAAAGCATCTCTTTGAGGGTTTGAAAATATACGATTTGGAGAAGGATTGGATTAAGTATCCAATAATATACCTCAACTTTGTGAGCGGCGACTATACCGTGGGATCAATAACGCTTATTGACAAAATTAAGATAGCGTTACAGAAGTACGAAGACGAAAACGGCATCCAATTTGATGAAACTGTTATTAAGAAAAGAATCGAGACTCTTGACGAAAAGATTAAAAAAGAACCGGTGAAGGTCGAGAGTTATTCATTGTCTTTCCGCCTGGAGTATGATTTGGAGGCAGTATTTAACAAAACAGGTCTCCAAACGGTGATGATTGTCGATGAATACGACAATCCCTTGATTAAGAGTGTCAACCTCGAAACCGACAAGGAAATCTACCGTGGTTTCTTCTCCGTCCTGAAATCTTCTGACGAATATTTCCGTTTTGTTTTCCTGACGGGCGTCACTAAATACGCCAAGACTTCGATTTTCAGCGGCACCAACCAGCCATACGACATTTCGTTGGAACAAAACTATTCGGCAATCTGTGGCATCACGCACGAGGAGTTGCTCTCGTATTTCAAAGACGAAATCCAGGCCTTTGCCAATCAGGAGGAAGTTTCGTTTGACGAGATGCTCGCCGAACTCAAAAAATGGTACGATTCCTACTTGTTTCACGAAAGGGGCATAAAAGTATTCAATCCTGTAAGTCTGTTTTCTGCGTTGCAGGGCAAGGATTTCCAAAATTATTGGTACAAGACGGGAACGCCCACAATCCTTATGCAACGTATTAAGAATACATATTTTGACATCAAGACCCTTCGTGGCGACTTGGAATATGGCAAAGATGCTTTGATTGACTACAAGGACGACGAGTTTAGGACTGACCTCGTGCCGTTGTTGTATTACACCGGCTATCTGACAATCAAGTCGTATGAAAAACAATACAGGACATATACTCTCGGATTTCCCGATTACGAGGTGGAGATGAGTTTTTTTGAATCTCTCGCCAAGGAGTTTTACACCACAATGGAAAATCCGTCAGGATTGGATTACACCAAATTCAAGGAAGATTTTCGTACTGGCGACGTGGAGAGCGCAATTGAGCGTATGAAAGCCTTGTTTTGCTCCCTGCCATACGCTCAAAACAAGAGTCTTCGCTTGATTGAGCGCGATTTTCAGAACGTCATCTACTTGGTGTTCACCATATTGGGCGAGTACATCATCAGCGAGGCGCACTTCTCCAAAGGCCGTGCCGACAGCATACTCATCAACAAGAAGTATGTCTATCTTTTTGAATTCAAAATAGACCAAGACGCTCAGACCGCTCTCAATCAAATCAACATAAAAAACTATGCCGGACGTTTCAAGATGGACGACCGGCAAGTAATAAAGGTTGGTGTCAACTTTTCGAGTGCGGAAAAGAATATTACAGATTGGGTGATGGAAGAAATGTATTAATCAAAATTATTCCGTAAATACCTGTTTCTTTGGCGAAATCCTTTTTTCTGTAGTGAATGACGATGCGGGCAAGCCTGCGCCGTTGAAGAGGGAGGCGGTGCGGATGTAGTTTTGCCAGCAGTAGCGGACATTCTTGGGCTTGGGGATTTCGGGGCATTGCACGATTACCTTGTCGCCGGAGATGGTGGCTTCGGCGGGCAGGAAGTTGCCGCGAGAGTCGCCAATCTCAAACCCAGAGAGCCTGCCGCCTTTGGCAACGAGACCGCTCTCGGCATGCTCGAAGGTGAGTTCGATGGTGTTTTTGTTGATTACCATCGATTGAAAGTCGGGTCCCGAGGTCTCGCATTTTTTGCCGTAGAGGTCGTTGAGAGCCCAGAGAGCGAGCCTTTCGCCCACTTCCCTCTTGCGGACGGGGTGCATAGTTTCCTTGCGTCCGATGTCGATAAGCGATGCCATACCCACGCCGTTCATTAGTTTCATGCACCTGCGTTGTGCCTCTCGGATTTCGTATGACGGCGAGGCATATCCAAAGTCGTATGGCGCAATCTGGCAGTAATAGAATTTCATCCCTTGGTTTTTGAAGGCGTCGCGCCAGCATTGCACGAGGGTTGGGAAAAGTTTGCAGTATTCTTCTGCGCGTCCGATATTGCTCTCGCCTTGGTACCAAATAACTCCAGCCACCTTGAATGGCATCAACGGTTTCAACATACCGTAGTAATTGGCGGCAAGTGTCTTGTTGCTGAGCGTAACGTCCACCTGCGGGCGGCTGTAATACTCGCGGGTCTTGTGGTCGTATTGGTAGAGTACGTCGTCGAGGTATTCGCAAGTGGGCAGGTATTTCCAAAAACCGGCGATATATACTGCGTTTTCGGGGTTGTCTTCCTCGCCTTCGGGGTATATCTTCATAAGGTCGGCGCGACCGTAGATGCCGCCGCCGTTGCCATTGTCGAGCATACGTACCGCAATGAGCATTTCGCCTGCACGGACGAGACCCGGCTGAATGGTGTATTTGCGCTCCTGATTCCAAATGCCCGGTTCCATAGTTTCACCCACCTTTTCGCCATTAACGAAAGCCGCGTCCATGTCGTCGATGGGACCAAGGGATAGTATGAGTTTTTTGCCCTGCCAATCGGAGGGGATGTTTACCTTGCGGCGAAACCACACCACGCCGTCGTAGTTGCCGATGTTTTCGGGGTTGTCGTAATAGCAAGGAAGGCGCATCTCCTGCCATTGACTGTCGTCGAAAGAGAGCTTGGCACATTCCTCGTCATTGAACTTCATCGCCGAAAATTCGTTTGCCCAATTGTCGCCGGGCTTCACTACGGGGTGCTTTTTTATCCAGTTGTGGAGGTTTATCTGCAACGGGAGGCTGGTCATGTATTCGGCGATTTTGTCCTTGAACTCTGGCAAGGTTTTCAGGTATTCGATGTCCACCCAGCTCTCGGCGTTGCATCCCGCCCAGCTTGCATTTACGATGCCGACCGGGATGCCCGTTTCGGAGTTGATTTTTTGTGCATAATAATATGCTACCGCACTACAAAAAGTGGCAGTCTGAGGGTTTATGGCGTTCCAACTGCCGTCGAAATCTTCCTTCGGCTCAAAACCCGCCTGTTGCTTTACGTTGATGAAGCGGATGTTGTTGTTGTTGGCATTTTGAATGTCCTTGTGTGCGCCGAGAATGGTGTCCTGAGGCTGCCATCCCATCATCGGGATTTCCATATTGCTCTGACCAGAAGCCAGCCAGACTTCTCCTATCAGCACATCGTTGATGACAATGGTATTATTGCCGGTGATGGTAATGGTGTAAGGTCCACCGTATTTCTTGGTGGTGAGGCGGGCTTCCCATTTGCCGTCGGAATTGGTCTCTGTGATGGTCTCCGAGCCCCAAGAGGCTTTGATGGTGATTTTTTCGCCCGGCGCCCCCCATCCCCATATCGGACAGGTGCTTTGCTGTTGTAGCATCATGTGGTCGCCAAAGATGTGCGGAAGGCGTACATCGGCTTTTGCCGTTGTTATCGACAGCGCGATTGCCGCCATTAATAGGAGTAGTTTCTGACTGGTTTTTCTCATGAGTATGTAGTTTTCAAAGTTAAATTAATCGAGCCCTTTGGTGCAGAAGGAGCTTGCGGGCAGCCCGGCGGAGTTTACGATGCCTTCGCCATTGGTGCAGTTGTACCAAATATAACGGGCTGCCGTAGGTGCTTTTACCTTCGGCGATGTGAGTTCTATCTTGTCGCCAACGACTTTTGCCGTTGCTTCGTAGTATTTGCCGTCTGCGCCGCAGATTTCAAAGCCTTTGGGCGATGCGAGTTTGAGACCGTCGGCATAGTCGAAGGCAATAGTCAACTTATTGCCCGAAGCCTCGCACGATTTGTAGAGCGGGCCGCTTACTTGCACGTCGGATTTGCCATAGACCTTGTTGAGAGCCCAGAATGCAAGGCGGTCGCCCACGTCGTGCTTGTTGGCGGGGTGGATGTTGGCGTTGTTGCCGATGTCCATTGTAACAGCCATGCCGGTATTTTCTGTGGCGAGAGAGAGACGCTGAGCCTCGCGGATTTCTTGTGATGCGCCGTCGCCGTAGTTCCACGGTGCTATCTGGACGTAATAGAATGGGAACGCACCTTGGTTCCAATTTTTGCGCCAAGAGTTGATCATCATCGGGAAAGTCTGTGCGTATTCCTTTGCGCGACCTACATTGGCCTCGCCCTGATACCAGATGGCTCCGGCGATTTTGTAGCCTACAATCGGTGCCACCATTGCATTGTACAATGTGGTGGGAGTCTGCTCGTTGAGGTCGATGGAGTATGTGGGACGTGAGAAGAATTGCTGCGACTTTATGTCGAAGATGTGGAATACGCCGTTGATGAGTTCGGCAGTGGGCAAGTATTTCCAATTGCCAGCCAAACTAACGGCGTTTTTCGGGTCGTTGGCGGCGTAGAATTTGAGGACTTCGGGCTTGTCGAAGAGTCCGCCACCGCCCATATTGTCGAGTACGCGGACAGCGAGTACGTGAGAGCCTGCCGTGGCTTGTGCGGCGGATATGGTATATACTCGCTTCACTTGGTATTTGCCCTCCTCCATTGTGGCGCCAATGAGTGTGCCGTCGAGGTATGTGCGGTCCATGTCGTCGATTGCGCCGAGGGAGAGCGTGATGTCTTTGCCAGCCATCGATGCAGGAATCTCTATCGTGCGTCTGTACCACATCACACCGTCAAAAGAGCCAACATTCTGGTCAGACTCGTAGAGGCGTGGCAGCGACATTTCTTTCCACTGGCTGTCGTCGAAATCTTTGGCGGCAAGTGCTGCGTCATTGAGGTCGATGTCGGCGTATGGAGTGTCGCCCTTCTTTACAGTTGGGAGCTTGGAATACCATTCGTTGATGGAGGCGGTCTGGGTCTTGCTCTGATTGATGCGCTTTATTTTGTCTTCGTAGCCCGGCACGGTGGCAATGTCGCCGTCAGGTATCCAGCTTTCTACCGGCGTGCCGCCCCATGAGGTGTTGATGATGCCTACGGGTACGCCAAGCTCTGCGTTGAGTTTTTTGGCGAAGTAGTAGCATGTTGCGCCGAAGTTGGGGGTGTTGGCGGGGGATGCCGCCTTCCATGAGCCTTGGATGTTGTCTTCCGGCACAAAACTTACCGCCCTTTCCACCATGAATACGCGGATGTTGTTGTTGTCGCTTGCGGCGATGTCTTCGGGGCCGTTTTCTACTGGTGCGTCAGCCCAGCCGCCCATTGGCATCTCCATGTTGCTCTGTCCCGATGCGAGCCACACTTCGCCTATCATTACATTGTTGATGGTGGTTGTGGATGCGCCTTTGATTTCGATGGTGTAGGGTCCGCCGAATTTTGGCGTCGCGATTTTTGCACGCCAGTTGCCTTTGTCGTCGGCTGTTGCAGTAGCCGTCTGTCCCCATGAGCCGCTGATGGTAAGTTGTGCGCCGGGAGTAGCCTTGCCCCAGATGGGTGCGTCGGCGTTTTGTTGGAGCACCATGCCGTCAGTAAACATTGTCGGCAGCCAGATGTTGTCGGATTGCTGTTTGGCAGGCTGGTTGCCACAAGCGGCAAGCATCACAGCCACAGCGAGGGGGAAAAGTATTTTTCTCATTTTTTTGTGATGATGTGTTAATAATTAAGTGGTTTGTAACGACAAAGGTAATCTATTTAACGGAATAAGATGAAAAAGGGTTCACATTTTTGATTTTTTTATGAAAAAAAGGCGGACGGTGGGGTTTTGTCCTCCGTCCGCCTCTTTTTTTATGCGGTTGGTATGTCAGGCGAGTGCCTTAGTTGCATTGATATTAATCGTTGCTCTGCGGAATGTTGTCGATTTCGGTGTCGCCGCTCGCCGATGTGTCGCCGTTGTCGTTGAAGCGGTAGTTGTCCTGCTCTTGTTCGTGGTTGTACCTCTGACCATAGCCGTAGCCTTGGTTGTTGTAGCCTTGGTTGCCGTAGCCGTTGTTGTAGCCGCGATTGTTGTAGCCACGGTTGTTGTAGCCGCGATTGTTGTAGCCTTGGTTGCCGTAGCCGTTGTTGTATCCTTGGTTGTTGTAGTTTTGACGGCGGGGACGGAATCGGTCTTGGTTGTTGAAGCCCTGGTTGCCGTATCCGTTGTTGAAGTTGCCCTGCTGGTCGTCGCCCTGCTGGTCGTCGGTTTTGTTGTAGCCTTGGTTGTTGTAGCCTTGGTTGTTGTAACCTTGGTTATTGTAGCCTTGGTTGTTGTAACCCTGGTTGTTGTAGCCTTGATTGTTGTAGCCGTTGTTGTAGTATCCTTGACGGCGGGGACGGAATCCGTTGTTGTTTTGCTGGCG
>DGIK01000141.1:8444-11440 GCA_002393195.1 Bacteroidales bacterium UBA3824
ATCCGTTGTTGTTTTGCTGGCGGAAACCACCCTGCTGGTTGTTGTTTTGCTGGCGCGGGCGTGCTACGGATACTTTCACCACTTTCTTCTCTACGCTGCCTTCTTCCCCTTCTACTGCGAATTCGATCTCGCTCTCATTGAGAGCGTCGATGGCGTTCTGGCCTTCTTCTTCATTGGGCATCTCCACAAAGCCGAAACCCTTGGATTTGCCGGTCTCCTTGTCGATGATTACTTTTACTGAATTGATTGTTCCATAAGGGGAAAATAACTCTCTCAGGTCTTCGTCGGTGACGTTGACGCTCAAGTTTGCGATATAAATGTTCATATTAAATGATTAATAAAATGTAAATAAAATCTGTGTGTCATTTTGCTTAATGTGAATTGACGCGCAAATGTATGTTTTATTTTTGAAATAACAAACATTTTGCGGATTATTTTTTACATTTTGTGCAGTTTTTTGCTTCCGACAAAAAAATGTTGGTGTCAAAGCGGTTTTTTTGGGGATTATTAGTAATTTTGCGGCATATTTTTCGTTTATGAAAATAACGGCGAGTTGTAGCCGTTGTTGTAATTAACATATAAAATAAAGAGGACGTTATGTATAGAATATTATCGATATTATCGCTTTTGGTGGTGCTGGCGCAGGGAGTGCTGGCGCAGTCCACCGTGATAGGTTTTAGCTTGGGCGCCAATTTTTCCAATCTCGTGGGTCAAGGCAAGATAGAAGGCTCTAAGCCGAGGTTTGGTTTTTGTCCGGGCATTGTATTAAATTTCCCTACCGCGCTGGAATCTTATTTAGAAGTGGGCGCGTATTATTCGCAGCAGGGTGTCAATATCAAGTCGGAGGCATACGGTGCTGATTATGATGCACTTGTGCCTTACATGGGTGCTGAATTGTATAAAAAATATACGCAGCAGACTATCCGTACACTGCGCTACAAGACCAATATCTCCAAGCATGTGGATTACCTCTGCATACCCGTGATGTGGAAGCAGACCTTTGGACAGCTATATGGCAAGATAGGCCCGTGGGCGGCGTTTGCCGTGGATGCTTATTCGCAGAAGAAGGTTACTATCAATTGTGGTGCCGACACCGTAATCAAGTACGACAGCAGCAAGGACACCACTGCTATCGGCAAGGCTTTCAATCAGTCGTTTATCAACAAGCTCCGCAAGTATGACGTGGGCGGCGCAATGTCTGTTGGCTTTCAGACCGCGATAGGACAGGGGCTCGACCTTTTCATTGACGCCACGTACAAGATTGGCTTTTTCTCCGTGGAGGACGAGCCGGTCAACCGTCAGTCAACTATCCGCAATATGTATTTCACGATTTCGGCGGGGTTGCTGTTTGTGAGGGATCGCAGGTCGCGGACTTACAGACGGCGGTAAGGTTTTTGTAAAAAACGCTTTTCTATTTTAGTAAAATAATGCTTATGCATCATAATGTCATTATTAGGTTTTTGTTGGTGGCGGTGATGGCTTGGTCGGCTATCAACTGCAACGCACAACAGATTACAATGAAGGCAGGCGCAGCCCTTGGCAAGGTGGATTCTCGCGAGATAGGCGGCGAAATCCATCGTATGCTCAATGTATATTGGGAGACCAATTATGCATTGCGCATTGCTACGTTTAGGTTTGTAACTTTTGGTCTGTCGTACCTTGGCACCGGCGGCAAATTCAGCGACACTTATGTCCCGACTTATTACAATTATGATTACCACGTGAAGGCGAGGTACAATAATGTGCTTGCTCCAATCAAATTTAAGGTAACTACGGAGCACCGCAAAAAGCCGCGTTTGTATGGTTTTACGGGTTTTGCGCCGGGCATTATGTTTTATGAGGCACGCGACATCACCTTCGACGGCAAGGAGCCCGACCCAAAACACGATGCTTTCCTGTTTGACTGGACGGCACGTCGTTTTCAGATTTATCTGCTCGTGGGCGGCGGCGTGTATTACCGACACATTATTTTGGATATTGGCGCGTATGTGAGCACATTCAAGAATTACAAGGAATTTATGGCTCCTATTGTGCATAATTCGGGATTGATGCTCACTGTCGGCTACCAAGTGTCGCGGGACGAAACCAAACGCTGGTAACGACAATATTAATGGATAAACGAATGAAAAAATATATATTATTATTTTTGTTTTTGATGATTTGTGGCGTTGCGATTGCGCAGCCCGAATTTCAGACGAGACCTACGGCTTGCACCATCGACAAGCATAGGTTTGAATTGTCGCTATTTGCGCCGTCGCGGTATGGCATAGGCGAAAAGACTGAGGTGTTTACGTCCGTATTGGGCGACGTGATGATTCCAAACGTCGGATTGAAACACCGTTGGTTTACCAAGCCTGCGCAGGACGAAGGCGGCTTTCTCCGCACACGCGAATTGCATTTTGCCACGGTTCATAATATCGACTATCCCGGCATATTCTTCAAGGGCGTACAAAAACACAAACCTTCATACGTATCCGATACTTGCACCGTGCCGAGCGTCATCACTCTGAGAAACGAGGCGCGTCTCACCATTATGCTCAAAAAGAAAACCAACTGCGAGCCGGGCAACTTCCTGTTTACGCTTCGCGCCGGCGTGAAAAATTCGTTTAAACTCAAAAAAAATGCTACAATGCCGCCCATCGACCGCCACACATTGTGGTACAGGGAGAGCGTCGTGTGCCTTGATACGATAGTTTGGTTTGTAGGCGTTGATTTGGACATCCACATCACCGGCAAATTGAACCTTCTCGTTGACGCCGATTTCTATTCCGTGGATTGGAACGTGAAAGATTGGTCGGGCGAAAACAAATTGTTCTTGTACGGATATTTTGGCTACAAGCAAAACATAATGCTCCAAGGCGGTGTAAAACTTATGTACGGCACTGTATTCGGAGATATGAAATTCCACGCGTTGCCGATGTTGGACGTGTCTTATTTCTTCTCCTTGAAGAAAAAGCGCGACAAGGGACTTTTTGGCAACGATGTTTCTATGCTCA
>DGIK01000043.1 GCA_002393195.1 Bacteroidales bacterium UBA3824
GGGCGTTGATTTGGTTTTTGCTGTTGATGTCCAACATATTGTCGGGATATACGGAAATGTCTGTTACAGAGATATTTCCGTCGTCGGTGGAGATGCGGATATTGCCGGTATTTACGATGTGAGTCTTGTCGGGTAGGAGAAATTTGAAGTGGTTGAGGTCGAGGTCATAACTCCTTGCCAACATAATTTTTGTGTCGGGTGAAACGCTGTCTTTGTTGTAATAAAAACCGTTGGCGCGAAGTCTGAAATCCGACGACGTGCCGGTAGTGATGGTGTTGGAGGTGTCGCGGATATTGAAACTCAGGACGCTACTATCCGCCTGCAATGTGTCTATCTTAATGAGGCTCAGTTGTTTAGGAATCACGCGGGCAATTATCCTGTCCATCATCTTAAATTTTTGCATCACGGAATCCAATTCGTGTTCCATCGCAATCCGCGCCGAATCCACAACGAGGTTTTGACGGTCTTCGCGGCGGAGTTCGGGGTAGAGGTTGATGGCAAAATGCGGCTGTTCAATTTTTAGGTTTTCAACATCCATCTTGCCGTGGTAGAGAAAATCAATGAGATTGGTCTTAGAAAATTCTGTTTTGCTGATTTTGATGTCAAGGAGCGAATGTTTGTGAAGTCGGCGCAGGGTGTTGATGATTGAAGTGTCGTTGTCGGAGGCATACGAAAAATCTGTCATCAATACTTTGTCTTTTTGGGTGTCAATTGTAAGATGTCCGCAGCGGAGAGTGTGGACGCTTTTTGAAGGCTTGATTACCACGTCTTCTACGTTGAGTTTCAGACTGTTGCTGTGGAATGGAATCAATTCGTCCTTGATGATGGAGCGGTTGAGGGTCAGATTGCCGATTACGATAGAAAACTTGCCCGAAAATGTGAGGCTGTCTTCCTCGATGGCGGCTTTGGATGTAATGTCCACTTTACCACGATAAATTTGCGCCGTCCTGATTCTCAACGACTTAAAATATTCGTTGGACAACGCCGTCAATAGTTGACCCTTGCCGGGCTTTTGTGGCGCGATGGTATCGGAATCGTTGTTTTGGATAAAACTCCTCGTCTTGATGTCGGGCAGCGTGATGCGCAACGAACCAATCTCGTACATCTGCGAATTGAACGCTTTTTTGAAGTCTATGTCGCTGACTTCCAAGCGCGGAATCGACATTTGTATGGTCTTGGCAGTGGAATCGCGGCGCGAGTAGGCGACTGGTTTGATGCCGATTTTGGTGGCTTTTACGATACCTTTGCTCGTGGAAACAAGCACTGAATCCGCCGAAAATTGATGCCGCAAATCCGGCAGGAGCATACGGTATTTGTTGATGCCTATTTCGAGGTTGTCGGAGTAGAGAATCTTGTCGCGGTTGCGGTGCGCGAGCGAATCGAGGGTGAAATTTTGAAGCAAAATGTCGATTTTGTCGATGTCGAAGGCGGGCTGTTTGGCGGTCGGCTTGTTGATGCGCATCGATGCGTCGCTCACAGTCATATAATTGACCGCAATACGCCGTAACGTGCCTTTAATCAGCGAGTAAAGGTCTGCCCGCGACGATTCAAATTGTTGACTTTCGGGATTGACCTTGCCGGCGTTGAAGAATTTGATTTTTGGCGCGTAAATTCTTACGCCACTGAGATTTACGTCTTTTTGAAAGTATGCGCGGCTGATGTCGAGACCCGAAATGCGCATCGAGTCCAACGACGCATCAAACCTGTTGCCCGTCGTGCGCCGTTTGCCGTCGGAAATCATTTGTACGTCAGTGGCATAAATGCTTGAATCTTTTGTACTTATGGTCAAATTTCCCGCCGTGATGCGGTGGATTTGGTCGGCGAGTTCTATGTTGTAATTTCGGGAATGAATGTAGATTTCGTCAGAATAAAAAAATTGGTTTCGCGCCAAAAATTTCTCCTCGTTCAGGTAAAAGTTTCTTAGACTTATGTCAATTTTGCTAATGCCAAACATTTGGTTTTCGGAGATTTTGGTATGAAAATCAAAGAAGCCGTCCGTAATGTCTATATGTCTGATGTTCAATGAATTGAAAAACTGACTTACGATAGGGTACAAGTCGGTGTGAACGGCGTCGTACTTGATTTTTTGGTCGGTTTTGTCGGGCTTGCCAACGAGCCTTACAACGGGATGATTGATGGCTATCTCCTTGATATACAATTCGTTTTTAGAGAAGAACGATTTGATGCCGATGTGCTCGATGTGGAGATGGTCGGCGGCGATATTATAAATAGCCTTGTTGTAATGCTCCTGTTCAATGAGCCGAAGGTACGCCGCCGTGTCGGGTCGCAATGAAAAACTGTCAATCTCTATCCGTCGCCCTAAAATATTGATTCTCAATCCTTTGAAATCCATCGTGTAGAGACCTTTGCTGTTGTTATATACGGCGTCGCACACCTTGGATTTTACGATTGGGAGCGCGTAATAATAGCACACGTATTGCAAGGCGCCGATTAAGACAATCATTGGTAACAATATCTTAATCAGCGTCTTAACGATGCTCCGACGTTTGCGAGGGGGCTGTGATTTTTCTATGTCGTTTTCATCAACGCTCATCAGTCAAATATTTGGTTCGCTTGGCACACACTGCCAATATTAACGATGGAATGGCGCAAATTGTTACCCAAACGAAAAACGATGTGTATCCCAAAATACTTTGCAGCCAACCACTTACCATTCCCGGCAACATCATTCCCGCCGCCATAAATGCCGTGCATATTGCGTAGTGCGACGTTGAAAATTCGCCCTTGGAAACCCTCAACATAAACACCGAATACGCCGTAAATCCAAATCCGTAGCCGAATTGTTCCACGGCTGTAACGGTTGCCACCGCAAAAAAGTTGTCGCACTGTGTGGCGGAGAGTATCGCGTAGAAAATGTCGGGCAGATTGAGGCACAAAATCATCGGTATCAGCCACTTACGCAGACCAATTGCGGCGATTGCGATGCCGCCCAAAATGCCGCCCGCAATCATTGCAATCAATCCAAATGTGCCGCTGATAGTGCCGACAGCCTCGGTGCTTAGTCCAAGTCCGCCATTGTCGGGCGAGTCCATCAAGAATGGCAACGCCATTTTGGAAAGTTGCGCCTCGCCAAGTCGGTATAGCAACAGGAAACCCAAGACAATCAGCAAGTTGTCTTTTTGACAGAATGTCTTGATTTGGTCCCAAATATTGTAGCGGATTTGGTTTTTGGTGTCGGATTCCAACGCCGCCGCCTTTTCGGTTTTGGGCAGTATAAACAGGTGATACACACCAAACAATGCCATCAACGCGCCCAAAATTGCGAATGTGATAGTCCACGCGACATTGACGCTGTATTTTTTCTCCAATATGCCCGCCAAAATCACCAATCCGCCTTGGCAAAGCATCATTGCAATTTTGTAAAACGTACTTCGCACGCCGACCCATCCTGCCTGTTGCTTGTCGTCCAATGCCTCGATGTAAAATCCGTCTGCCGCGATGTCGTGTGTGGCAGACATAAACGCCGCCAGCCAAAACAGTATCAGCGTGTAATTCAGCCAGTTGTCAAATGGCAATGTCAAGCCCACTGCGCCGAGAGCCGCGCCGAGGAGTAATTGGCAGGTTACAATCCAAAATTTGGATGTCCTCAACATCTCCACCACGGGACTCCACAGCGGTTTGATGAGCCACGGAAGATAAAACCAACCGGTATAAAGTGCTATGTCGGTGTTGCTGAGCCCTTCCACTTTGTAGAAAATCAGGCTCAGAATCATTACTGCCGTATAAGGAATGCCCTCCGCCAAATACAGCGTTGGCACCCAAAGTGCAGGTTTGTTTGCTTTCATAATTTTATTATATTGTAGTGTTCTTACTGGCAGAAATTAAAACATTTTAGCCATTGACAAAAATAGAGAATTTATATCAGAACACCAAACAAATTTCAAGTGAATGACATTTGAGGGGGATTACGTGTTTTTATTGCTAATTATTCCGTTCTCATTTTGAGTTGCCACAAATGTACACAAAATTTTAATCAATAGCAAATATTTTTTGTAAATCCACAACTTTTTTTACTTGTTTTATCGATTGATGATTTTTTTTGTTTTTGGATTCTATTTGTTCCAAAAGTAAAAAATAGGCAGTTTTAAATACTTTTCATAGCATTCCTCATAGGTTAGTATTTCGTATTGTTCTATTGATTGATTACCTGTCAATATGGTTGGGCAAATAGCCATCAATCGTTTATCTTTAATATAATAAACAATTAAATTACCTTGACCTGATAGTCTGAAAGCAATATCAGGTTGCACTTCTATCAAAATGTTATATATTGTATCGGTTGCTATGGTTTCTGCATCAGAATAGTCATAAATACATTTCCTTTTGAATTGCAATTTGTTGACGTGCCCTATTATGGTTTTGCCATAAAATATGAGACTCTCTCCGAACACTATATTATTACAATCATAGTAGCATAAATAATCATGTTTGGGTAAAAGACCTTTACCCTTATCTATTTTCATGCCCATTGGGGAACCCAGGACAACTCCAATGTTAATACAACGAAGTGTGTCGGAATATTTGGGTACGATGTTGTATGTTATCTTATTATTAACATTTTTTGTGTAGGTTGTTGGCCAATGCTTGTGGAGTTCGGCAGATAGTGCTGCATCTTTTTCAGAATGTACAGCAATCATATTTTCAACAAATCGTTCTATACATTCTTGTGCACTTAGATTTGTTGAAAATATAGCAAACAATAATATCAATATAGTTTTTTCCATATCTTACCTTGGTATGACTATTCCTAAATCAGATAACCCTCTTGTGAAATGTGATATATGTCCTCGTATCGGATCCCATATATCAGACGACAACAATATTCTATGGTTTCCACCGCCAAAAATGTTGACCTTGGATGCAGATTTTGCACCCGTAACAACAACCCAATGGTTCGACACATTCTTTTAAAACAAATCATAAAAAAAAGTTTGTTTCACAATACGGTATTGACTATGTGTCAATATGACGGCATCTTGATAAAAGCAATCGCTTTTAAGATATCCAAAAATTGAAAAAGAATTAATACATTGTTGGAGAAAAGCATCATCATTAATTCTAAACTCATATAGGCCAAGTTTTAAATTTGGATTATCTATGTACTGTATGACTTTAAAATCTCCGTTTTTTGCAGAATTTTGTGATGAAAAATGATAGTATCCGAGTAAATAATCCTCATAAATCATAAACACCCATGCTATTCTGTTAACGTGTGGTTTTAAATGAAGTGTATCGGGGTTATAATCAATACTTATCATTGAACGTAACCTTTTTTTGACTTTAATGAGACCATTATGTCCATTGGTAATGTGTTTTTTTAGATCGGCTATCTGATAAAGAGGAATTGTGTAATATCTGGTTTTATTCAAAATGTTTTCTACTGAGTCATGCCCTAATTGGTGGTTGTTTGTTTCAAAAGCATATTTAAGCAATGAAATAATTTGCCTTTCCCGAGCCTCATATACAGTGTCTTTCGGGTTGTCATTCATTAATACAACCTGGCTCAATGTGATTGAAGGGATATATGTTAAAAGTAATATTAATATGATGTTTTTGAACATAGTAGTATCCATGGTTTTACGACCCTAACAAACCCATTATTGAACGATTGAAAAGACAATCTTTGGTAGTGGCTATTGAGGGGGTCCATTACGCTAATAATTCCCTTGCATTTAAAATGGTCAGGACTGGTCATCTTGTATTTGGTAATTGTAATACGGTTGATTCCCACTGTATGCATGGTACCTTCGTTGTTGTAAGTTATCGCGGCTGGATTACCCTTCTGCAATTCTGCTCCGACCAAGAAAGGATTGGTTGCAATGCGTTTTACGTCAAAGAAGTTTTGTCTTGCCAACTGTGCAAAATCCTCTCCTTGTGTATAAGATGTTATCGTTACTGGCTGGCATAGGTAATCTCCAATTGATTTTAATGTCTCTTGTGTACATCCTACGGTTGGATCTGGTTGTGTGTAAATTGGTAGATTGCCATTAGGCAATCGAAAATCATATAAAACCTTATTCCATTTTTCATTGCCCCACCATATATTTTTCCCCGTTTCGCTTGCAATTAAGCCTCCTTCCAAACCTCCAGAGATGAAACCAGATACTGCGGCAGAACCACAATTATAAAAGAATTTCTCCCCGTTCATTGTATTATATATACCATTGATGCATACATTAATTCCTGCCATTGTTGCGCCACGGGATATTATTCCGCCATAAGAAATCAATGAACCTGCTGCAGAAGAAATACCACCAATTAATGCTCCTTTCCAAAAATTACCACCTGATAATTGGGACGTTGTTCCGCTAATAATAGCGCTTGATAATATGTTCAATCCAAATGTCATCCATGTAAACTCCCCCGTTGGGTCGGTATATTTCAGCGGATTGTTCTGACAATAACTAAACCGATTGAAGTTTTGGCTGTTGGTAGGATCCTGAATGAGTGGGTCGGGCGACAGAAACTGCGCCAAATACGGGTCGTAGAGCCTTGCATTTGCATTGATGAGCGAAAATTGGTCGAGATGCTCGTGCATCGTGAAGCCACGGGGGAAGTTGTAGCCGAGATTGTACTTTGTTATCGTGCGGACACCGAAGGGGGTGTATGTCGCTTCGTATTTGGATTTTACTTTGTCGTCCACGAGTTTCAGGACGCTGCCGACATTGTCTGTAATAGCGGAGTATGTATCGCTCTTGTCGCCTCTTTTGAATACTACCGCCGCAAGGTTGCCAAAATCTGAAAAAATGTAGTGGCGTGAAGTGATTACGCCATTGGCGTTTTCTTCTTCATAATCAGGAAGATAATATGTTGTTATATTATCTTTGTTGCATTTATATACCGACTTGATGCGCTCATTGTCGGGCGAATAGTATATTGTATATGTCTTGATAGAATCAGGGTTACTGTCATCCGTAATGGTTTCGGGTTTGCGGAATGGGGTGTATTTTATCCTTTGCTTCAATGACTTGACAACTCCGTTTTCGTTGTCAACGGACGATACGGCGTGTGGCTGTGATGCCTTGTATTCGTAGTTTCCAACTCCTGTCTGATACAATATGTTGCCGTTGTTGGCATATTGGTATTCGTAGTTGTCGTCAATCTTGGTCAGGCGGTCGGATGCGTCGTATTTAAATGTTTCTGTGTCGGTGTATTTCCCTTTCCGTGATGTCATGTTTTGGAAACGGTCGTAAGTATAGTCAATCCGGTCGCTGCTGCTTCCTCCATTGGGCGAACCAAATGTCACATATTTCAGTGTATTGTCCGGATTGAAATACGAATCTTTGAAAACGCCACCAGTTATTTCTGTTGAATGGCGGCCGTCTTTTGCATAATTGTCGTAATACAGTGTCCAACTGCATTTCCCCACCAAATTTGTATTGGTATGAATTCCTGCCTTATACGAATATCTTTCTTCTGACTTGTCGGGGAATATTTTTGATGCCAATTGTCCATTGTCGTTATACGAATATTGGTATGTGAAATCTCTGCCGTCAATCGAATACGTTTCTTTGGTCATACGGTCGTACTTGTCGTAGGCGTATGCTATTGTTGCTGTCGCATTGTAAAGTTTTGTCAGACGTTTTTTCTTGTCATAGTTATATGTGGTGGCGATGCCGCCGCATTTGCTTTGTGTCAAGAGTCCGTTTTGGTAAGTGTTTTCGGTGACAACGTTTCCTCTTGTCTGTCTGATTACCCTGCCAAAAGAATCGTACTCATAACTTTCCGTGCCGGCGTCGCTGTCGGTGATTGACTTCCGCAAGCTGTTGGGGGAATATTGAAACGAAACTGTCGCGCCAAGGCTTGTGATTGTCTTGGGTTTGCCGTTGGAGAAGTATTTGTAGTTTATCTTCGATTGGTCGGGCATAGTGATTGTCTTGACGTTGCCCCAGTCGTCGTATTCTGTAATGGTCTTGCGTCCGTTGTCAGTTACTTCTGTTTTGTTGGCAAAGTACCTGTAAGTTATAGTGTGAGCGTTGTCGGTGTGCTCCATCAAAGAGCCGTCATAGTCGTATCTATTTAGGGTTGTCTCTTCGTATGAACCTGCCTTTGATACTATTTTTGAGGGCTTGCCGTGGATGTCGTATGTGTATTCAGTAGTGAAATTTTGTCTGCTCATAGATGATACCAGACCAAGTTTTTCTTCCTTGACAATATGGCCTGCATTATCATAAATGGTTTTCGTCCACGGTGTTGCAGTGCCTAATGTTGCCACGAAATACCTTGTGCCTTGCCATCCCCTTACAGTTGAATGTTTGGTACTGTCGGGGGAAATGGTTTCTGTGTTGAGTCCCCACGCATCGTATTTGTACGTGGTTTTCAGCGGATTGGCGTTGTCGGTGGCGTCCGTTTCTGATGTAAGATTGTCAAACTGGTCGTATGTGTATTTCGTTACCGTATTGAGCGGCTTGGAACGCTTTTCGGTTACAAAGCGGCGGGAGCCGTCGTATTTGAAAATGGTTGACAATGTGTCTTTTTCCTTGCCAAAGGTTGACTGCTCCGTGTTGTTGCCGTAATTGTCATATTTGTATTGTGTTGTCAGTGCAAAGTCGGTGTTGTAGTTTTCAACGGACTTTGTAAGATGCCCCTTCTGTGTATTGTATTCAAAATACTTTTGGGTCGAAAACGATTTTGTGTCGTCGGGATGCTTTTGTTCTGTCACAACGAGGCGCGGCTGGTAGATGCCGCCAGCAAGGACATAGTTTTGGTACTTTTGCAGTTTGTAACTTTTGTCGGGGAAGACGGTCTTGGTGCTTTCGATGTAGCCTTTTGCTGCGTTGTATGTGTTTGTCGTTACACACTTTTTGCCGTAGCGGTCAGTCTCTGTTATGGCTGACGGGTACGCAAAATATCGTTTAGTGGCTGTATTGGCAACGGTTATCTCTGTGCTACATTTGAAAATGTATGTCCCGGTGATGTCCTTGTTGGTAATTGCGGTCGGAACATAATAGCGTGAGTCCCTTGATTCTATGGTTGTAGTTCTGCTCGACTTGGTTTCGGGACAGCTAATTTGTATTTTTGAAAAACCGAGAATACCTTTCCCTTTCAAATGAACAGCCAAGTTTTCATACTTATAGTTCGTGGTTATTGTTGGTACTGAACCATTGGATTGCACAACTTTCGACACAAGAGGCAATGGTATTGACTTCTCCAAGAGTGGGTATTGCAGGGGCTGTGCCATTGATTTGGGACAATTGGTCAGCCTGTCGTACAAAATGGATGTGTATCTGCTGTTATCTTGTTTGATATATGTTATTTTGTTGCAAGAATTGGATTTACTTTCTGAATCGTACGACTTGTATATGTTCCATTTGTCGTTTGTGGCGAAGCGAAGTATGTCGTCATATCCGTTGCCGTTGAAGTCGCCGATGACAAACTGATGGTATATGGGATTTACGTCACCGCCCCATTCAAATCTGTCATAAACGGAGAATTTGTCGCCATCCGATACCAGCCAGTAATCAATGTTGGTATCGTGGCGGTAATAGGATTTGTGTTTCGGATGCTTGTACATGGCCTTCGACACCAGCAAATCGGCTTTCCCGTCATTATTAAAATCTGTAACCTCGACACAGAATTTCTCGTCATCTTTTTTTGTGTCGATGATGTCGAATACATCAAGAAGTTTGGCAGCCTCTGTCGCATTTAATGTGCGATTGCCCACATTTTTAATCAGGAAGAGCGGGCTTACGCCAGCGTTAGCAGCCAAAATGTCCGCCGCTCCGTCTCCGTTAAAATCGCCTATGCGGATTATAGGGCACGAGGAATTCAGTTGCTTGACTGCTGTTGTGTTCGCATTGGAGAACAAATTGTCTGTGCGTGTGCCTCTGTTCCAAAATATAGTAGAATTGTCGCGAGATACTACCAAAAGATCCAGAAGACCATCGGCATCGAAGTCTCCGGTATAATATAAATCTGGTCGGCTCGACAATTGTATGCCGTTGTCAATCCTGGCAATGCTTCCATCAGACAGCTCTAATCTGCCAATGGACAGAGAATGCCCATTCCCGCTATTGGAAACAATCATCAAAAACAAATCAGTCTTGCCATCGGACAAGAAGTCTCCTGCGGAAATCAGAGGCGCGTCTTTACCGCTAAATGGTACTACCAATCGGTACGGACTGGCGGACGCTGCAAGGCTGGCGGACTTCATTATTGGATTCAATTGCGTGCCATACGGTCTGTAGCCAACGATGCTTAATTCAAACGGATTGTCTTTGCTCACGGCTGTGCTTTTGCGAAACCTTACCGTCGTAGCCACAAGTTCGTCCTTGCCGTCGCCGTCAACGTCTGCCGATATATAAGACGGCTTTATATCGGGATAAAACTTTGACACCTCGTCCAGGTCAGACAATTGTATTGTTTTTGAAAAAAAGAAATCATAATTGGGACCGCCCAAGTAGAAATAGATATTCTTCTCACCCACAAATGCAATGTCGTCGATGCCGTCGCCATTGAAATCGCCGGTTGTATGCAAATAATCCTTAAACAATGTATTAGATGGCGGGTTGACGCATTTTGCCTCGGGAAAAGTTATTTCTTTTTTTGCGCTATGGGTTGAAGTAGCTGGGGATGCCCACGAAAATTCGGTCGGATATTTTTGCTCGCCCTTTGAATTTTTTTCGACAATTTGCGAAATCTTGGAAAAACCGTTGCTGTATGAATACGACAAATTGTAACTACGCCAAAGCGCGGCGTTCTTTTTGACGTCTATCTTGCTCAGACGTTTTTTGATTTGGAACGGTATTTTGTTGAAGCAATTTACCACATCAGCTCTTGTTTCATAGACGAAACTAATTGTTACTGCACCCGTTCCAATGCCGTATGTTATCGTTGAGGGATATACGCAATTGTTCTCAATTCTATAATTATAGGAGATTCTGTTTCCAAAAGTATCAGAGACCTTTGACAGATAATAAACTTGATAATTGTTGTTTATTTTTCTGTATATCAATATTTTGCCGTTTTGCTTGACGGTTATTGTGTCGTTTTTTAGTGTAATGTCGGTGTTTGGGTCGTTCTCTACATAATATTTGCCGTTAGAACCATTTATGAGCCTTTGACCATCCATAGCAAGCGCAATATATCCGCTATTGGCAACCATATCAGAAGTTTTGTCATCGTAATAATAATTGCCTGACACTCTTGATATTGCGGAAAGACCTGCGATATTAAATCCCAATCCGCAAATGCCATTGCCGGCAAGACTGTTGTATGTCAATGACAATGCTGGCTGCATTCCGTTGATTCCCATAGGTACTTCAATCGGAATCGTGTAAGTAGCATTGCCCAATTCGCCTACATTAAACGTTCCGCCCATCGGCAAAATCGTATTCGAGGACGTTGATGTCAGGTCGGGATTAGTTGGATAACCATAATCAGGTGTCTGCGCATAGGATGACACAATTAAGGCTGTCAACAATGATAATGTGAATATTATTTTTCTCATTTCTTGATTACCTTAAATATCTCCGCATTAACATTGTCTGATACTTTTATAATATATGTGCCAGACGTAAACTCTGTAAAGTCAATTGACAGACTTTCGGATACGTCATCAAACTGCCTTAGTTTTTTGCCTGTAACATCTGCGACCGTAACGTGGTATGTTCCTGTCTTGAACTCGATTTCAAGATAATCACTTACGGGGTTCGGATGATAGGACACAACCTTCTTCGCAAGGGTTGTGCTTTCCTCTGGACTGATTTTGGGCTTGGCTTCAATCGTACATGGGGATGTTTTTACGATGCGCTCGCCAAACTCGTTGTATTCAAATTCAATGCGTTGTGCCGATGCAGAGGTTATTGCTGTGGCTACTAATAATATAATTATTTGTAAATGTTTCATGTGTTGTTTGTTTTGACGACGCAAAATTAGATAATGATTACTAAACCATAGATTTTCCCATGTTAATTTTATGTTATATTTTGTTGTATGTCATATTTTTTCTAATTTCGCGAAGCGACTGCCTAATACATTTTTGTCAATTCTGCATTTTTATAATAATAACGCAAAATTTCGTCGTATTTGTCCCCCTTGCTTGCCATAACTGCCGCGCCAATTTGACACATTCCGACGCCGTGTCCCCAGCCGCGTCCGTGCAGGATGAAGCCGCCGTCGGAAGTTTTCTCCACGTCAAACCACGAACTATACAAATGCGTTTGGCTCAATATGCGCCTGATTTCCAATTCTTTGCCGAAAATTTTGGTGCAATTTTTACCAATGATTTTCAGGCGTGTGATGCGTCCCGATGCGCCGCGTTCAAGTGGTTCGATGTCAATGATTTCGCCGAAGTCGATGCCGGTTTTGGTCTTCAACAATTCTTGCAACGTGTCTTGATTGAGCGTCGCCGTCCAACTGTAAAAATCTTTCGATTGTTGGTCGTAATCGTTCAAAATTGTCTTCAACAATGCCGTGTCGTCTGTATTGCAATACGGACAATCAACACTTTCCAAATAATTGTAATGTACTGGTTGCCAACAGTTTTCAAAGGTTTCCGACTTGCCGCCGCAACATTTGGAAAACCTCGCGTCGCACACTTCGCCGTTGTAGGTGAGGAAAATGCCGCGTGTTTCGGCCACTGCCTTTTCAACGGTTGGATTGTAAGTTTTTGTGATGCCTTGATAGCGTTGGCAGTGGTCGTCGGCGCAGACGTCAAATAGTGTGTGCGCCTCGCGATCGTACCACGTGCAGATTTCTTGGTCGGTGATTATGGGCTTGCCGTCGGGCTTTTTGCCGCTGATTTGCGCCATCAGCCAACTCCGCGAAATTATCGCGTGGGCTTTCAGGAGTTCCAAGGGACATTCGCCGCTCATCTCCGAACTGATGACGCTTGTGATGTATTTTTCGAGGGGTATTTGGTTGATTAGCAACACTTTGCCGTCAACTACCTTCACGGTAAATTTGCCATTGAAACGTTGGTTTTCACGCTTGTTCCAATGGAATTGCTTGCCGATTTCCACGTCGTTTATCACAATGTTGCCGTCCGCCGTCGGCGCAAAATTCAGTTCGTCAAACTCCCCGATGCCTACTTTTATGATTGGTTCTTCCATAAAATGTGTATTTTTTTACCACGGAACACACGGAAAACACAGAAGCCTTTGTGTTAAAACATAAACAATCGAAAAAATACAAGTATTTTTCCAATTGACAGAAAACACGGAATTAATACATTAGGAATTTAGTTCTGTGTTTTCCGTTTTATTAAAAATAACTTGTTGTTTTTAATAATTTGTTGTTAGCAATTCCGTGCTTTCAGTGTTTTCCGTGGTTAAAATCCTAATTATTCGTCAGCGTTTGTTGATTGAGCGATGGCTGCAAGGGCATTATTGCGCCGTCTTCCATCACGATGTTGCTGCCTTGTTCGGGGGCGTTGATGCTGCCGATGACCTTGAAAAAGTCGTTGTCCTTGATTTTTTCGTAGTCGTGGAGCGGTATCGTGAAGAGCAATTCGTAATCTTCGCCGCCGTTGAGGGCAGCCACGATGGGCGCAATGTTGAACTCCTTAGCCATCTTTTCGGTGTCGGGGGCTATCGGCACGCGCTCCTCAAAAATCTCGCAGCCCGCATTGCTTGCGCGGCAGATGTTGATGATTTCGCTCGCAAGACCGCTCGACACTGCAATCATCGAAGTCGGCTTTATCTGTTTGGTTTTGAGATATTTGAGAACTTCTGCCTGCAATTCGGGCTTCAACTGTCGGCGCAATATGTACTCGTAGCCTTGGAGTTTTGGCTGCGTGGATGGCGCGGCGTTGAAGATAGATTTTTCCCTCTCCAAAAGTTGCAGACCCATATACGCCGCGCCGAGGTCGCCCGTTACGCACAGAAGGTCGGTTGGTTTTGCACCGTTGCGCATTACGATTTCGCTTTCGTCGGCGCGTCCGATGGTGGTGACGGATACGGTGATGCCGGTGCGCGAGGTCGTGATGTCGCCGCCGATGAGGTCGATGTCGTATTCTTCGCAAGCCGCGTGTACGCCGTCGTAAAATTCGAGGATGTGTTGCTGCATCACCTTGTTGCTCACGGCGAGGGCTATCGTCATTTGGATTGGCGTGGCGTTCATAGCAACAATCTTGGTAGCCGCCGCCACAACTATCTTGTAGCCAAAGTGTTTGAGCGGTGTGTATGTCAAGTCGAAGTGAATTCCTTCGGCAAATATCGAGGTGCTTACGAGCGTGCTCTCGCCGCCGTCGTAATGCGCAATCGCCGCGTCGTCGCCGATGCCGTGTTCGGTCTCCAAATGCGTCTGTCGGGCGTTTGCCTTGATTTTTTCTATCAGCCCCGCCTTGCCGTTGGGGATGGATGTCTGTTCGTTTTCTGTCATAATCAAATTTAATGTAAAATTCATTTGCAAAATTAACTAATTTTTGTTTCTTTTGCAATCTAAATTTCGTATTAAAAAAACTAAATTGCGATATGAAGACAAAATTTTTAATATTAACACTTATAACGTTGATATTCAATACGTTGACCGCTGCGGCACAGCGCGTTACATTCGACATCGACGAACTCGGCATCTTCCCGGAGGGCAACGCTACGGCGCGGGCTTCCGTCAATTGCGACCCCGCATTGAAGAGCATCGAGTCGGGTCTCATCGAAGCCGGCAAAAAACGTCAGGCGTATGGATACAGCGTCCAAATCTTCTTTGAATCAGGCGTTGACGCTCAAAAAAAGGCTGAAAACGTCGCCAAAAAGTTTGAGAACGACAGCAAATCCAACAAGAAGGCATACGTATTTTACGAAGCACCTTATTTTAAGGTTCGCGCCGGCGACTGCCGCTCTCGTTTGGAGGCCACGAGGCTCAAAAAAAGCATCGAGGCGCAATTCCCGGGATGTTTTATCATCGAATGTAAAATTGATTACAAGAATTGCGATTTGTAACGAGATTTTTATTTAATTTTGCAAAAAATAATTTAAGATGGCAAAAAAGGAACGTACAGAATACAGGTTGATTGTCTATGACGACACCAATCTCCGCGAGGTTACGTCGTACAAGGTAACATCAGTCAATGTCATAGCCTATGTGGGCTTGTCAGTGATTGTGATTGCCGCCATTGTGTCCGTATTGTTCATATATACGCCGCTCAATTCGATGTTGCCGAGGACATCCGAAAAACGTTTCCGCAACGAATTGGAGAATATGGCGTTCCGCATCGACAGTCTCGAAAGAGTCATCGTCGATAGGGATGCTTATTTTAAGGTGATTTCGGATGTGTTGTCGTCAAACGTGGAGACCGAAGGCAACGAAAATTCCACTGAGATTGAGCGTCAGAAGATAGATTTTGCCCGCAACAAACACGATTCCATACTCCGCACCCTCATCGAGGAGGAGGAGCGTCAGACCCTTGCAGCCATCAGCGGCAACGGCAGGGAAAACAATTTGAAGAAAATGATGTTTTTTATGCCGGTGAAGGGTACGCTCGTCACCAAGTTTGACGTGGCGACGCGGCATTTTGGCATCGACATTGCGACCAAGGGCGATGAGCCGATATTGGCGACTCTGCCCGGCACGGTGATTTCGGCGTCGTGGAACGTGGAGACCGGCAATGTCATTCAGATTCAGCACGACAACAATATTATCTCCATATACAAACATTGCGCGGCTATGCACAAGACCGTGGGCGACAAGGTGGAGGCGGGCGAGCCAATTGCAATCGTGGGCAATTCGGGCGAATACACGTCGGGACCCCACCTGCACTTTGAATTGTGGCACGACCGTGTGCCGGTCAACCCCGAATTGTACATACCGTTTTAGGGTGGAGCATTTTTTAGGTAATTAATTGAGACGACTACTAACTAATCAGACAAACAATGGAACGCAGACATATCGCCATATTGGGCTCCACAGGGAGCATTGGAACGCAGACATTGGATGTCATCAGGCGCAATCCCGACCGTTTTGAGGCAGAGGTGTTGACAGCGGGCGGCAATTGGGAATTGCTTGTAAAACAGGCAATTGAATTTAAGCCAAACGCCGTGGTCATCGCCGACGACACCAAATACGAGTTGGTGAAGGACGCATTGAAGGATTATCCTATAAAGGTGTTTGCGGGCAAGGACGCTTTGCAGCAAGTAATGGAATTTGACAGCATCGACATCGTTGTAGCGGCACTCGTTGGATATGCTGGATTGATGCCTACGATACACGCCATCCGTCACGGCAAGCCAATCGCCCTCGCCAACAAGGAGACCCTCGTAGCCGCCGGAAGCATCGTTACAGCCGAGGCGGTGGAGCATCGTGTGCCGATTTTGCCTGTTGACAGCGAACATTCCGCCATTTTCCAATCCATCATTGGTGAACAAGGCGAAATCGAAAAAATACTCCTCACTGCGTCCGGCGGCCCCTTCCGTGGAATGACCGCCGAGCAATTGAAATCCGTAAAAAAAGAAGCCGCCCTCCGTCATCCTAATTGGAATATGGGCGCAAAGGTTACCATAGATTCGGCGTCGATGATGAACAAAGGCCTCGAAACCATTGAGGCTATGCACCTTTTCCAAGTGCCGATAGACAAAATCGAAGTGCTGATACATCCTCAGAGCATCATACATTCGGGCGTTCAGTTTGTGGACGGCTCGGTGAAGGTGCAGATGGGAATGCCCGATATGAGGCTCCCAATACAGTTTGCGATAGGCTACCCCGACCGCATCAAGAGCGATTTTCCAAGGGTCGATTTCTTCTCGTTGCCCAAGGGTCTCACTTTTGAAAAGCCGGACTTGACCACATTCCGCAATCTTGCCATTGCAATGGATTCCGCCCGCCGTGGTGGCAACGCGCCCTGCGCTATGAATGCCGCCAACGAGGTCGCCGTCCGTGGCTTCTTGAACGACAAGATTGGTTTTGTGGAGATGTCGGATTTGATAGAGAAGGTAATCGCCAAGACTTCCTTCGTCGCCAAACCGACTCTTGATGATATTATGGCCACCCACAAGGAAGCCACTGAGATTGCCCAGGAGCAATTGAACAATCATTCTCGCTATTGTTAACAATCAAAAATAGGAAACGACGTGAACCAGATAATTGATTATCAGATACCTTCGAGGAAGTCCATCTCCTACGTGGTGGTGGTGCTAATAGATTTGCTCGTCATGGGAGCAACGTATTGGGGGATGCATCATTTTTTCCCGAAACTCGTCAATTTTGACTACTCAATCTGTTGGTGGTTTGGATGTTACATATTATCGACATTCCTATTGCCTCCGTTGGCATACAGGCGCATTGCCCGCATAGATTTGGTGATGCTCCGCAGTAGCAAGACCGCATTGCTGATGGGCGTGCTGTACTTCTTTTTCAATCGCGCCATCGACTATACAACATTCTCCAAAAGCGTCATATTGATGTTGGCGGTGCTTGTGGTGGGCATGATATTGTCGCGCTGGATAGGCTCGTCGATTGTATCGCGGATGCGCCGCCGTCATATTGACAATTGCGAGGTGGTTTTTGCCGGTGCTGGAGTAAATCTCCGCAAGCTCTACGACGCAATGTCGGACCCGCGCATCGGCTACCACATCCACGGTTATTTTGAAAACAAGGAATCGCGCAACCTTGGCGACGTACTCCCGCGTCTCGGCGATGTGAAGGATACCATCGACTATCTGAAAAAACATAAGGTTGATATGCTCGTCTGCAATATCGGCACCGACCGCGTGGAGGAAATTTCGCCGATAATGGACTATTGCGAAAACAATTTCATCAAATTCTACACCGTTCCCAACGTCCACAACTATCTGAAACGCTCTATGAATATGGAGTTTGTGGGCGATATGCCGGTGTTGGCAATCCGCAACGAACCTCTCCGCCGTCCGTTCAATAGGTTTAGAAAACGTGCATTTGATGTGATATGCTCTGGAATAGGACTTCTTTTACTATCGCCGCTATTCTTCGTCGTGGGCTGCATCATCAAGATAAAGTCTCCGGGTCCTATGTTTTTCCGTCAGAAGCGCGGCGGTCAGGACGGCAAGGAGTTCATTTGTTACAAATTCCGCAGTATGCACGTAAACGCCGAGGCAGACACAAAACAGGCTACCGAGGACGACCCGCGCAAATATCCTTTTGGCAATTGGATGCGCAAGCACAATGTCGATGAGTTGCCGCAGTTGATTAATGTGTTCCTTGGCGATATGAGCCTCGTGGGACCCCGTCCGCACATGAGGTTGCACGACGATTATTACGGCAAGAGCATCAACGGCTATTCGGTGCGTTTCTGGGTGAAACCGGGCATCACTGGTTGGGCTCAGGTAAACGGCTACCGTGGCGAAACCAAGGAAATGTGGCAGATGGAGGAGCGCGTTGTCTGCGACATCTGGTATCTCGAAAACTGGTCGTTCTCCCTCGACGTCCGCATCATCGTAAAGACCATACTCAATATGATACACGGCGAAAAGGCTGCGTATTAATTATATTATCCAAAAATGCAAAGAATGGTAAAGAATTACAAGAATGTTTTCTGGTAAGGAGATTCTTTCAATTCTTTTTTAATTCTTTTAATTAATGGTAAAACATAATGCCGTAAGGCATTGAAAATGTTGTGGCTATGAAAATACTCAGTGCAAAACAGGCGCACGAACTCGACCGTGCTATTATGGACAGGGAAAATATTACTTCCCTCCAACTTATGGAACGTGCTGCCGAGGGTCTCGCGGCGAAGATTATGCAACGTTTTCCCGATACGTCGAGGAGTTTCAAGATTTTTTGTGGCTGCGGCAACAACGGTGGCGATGGTCTTGCTGTCGGTCGCATCTTGCATACGCATGGCTACGACGTGGATTGTTATCTTATAGAATCCGAAAAATACAGCGACGATTGCTCCAATAACGCCAAGATTGCCAAGGAAATGGGCATTTTGCATACCATTGGCGAATATGATTCTTTGCCCGATGACGATGATTCTGATATTTACATTGACGCGCTCTTTGGTTCGGGTCTCAATCGCAAAATCACTGGTGTAGCCGAAAAAATGGTTTATTATTGCACAAGTGATTATAATTTTGTGATTTCCATAGATATACCGTCGGGTCTCGCCGACAACTCCATCGTTGACGATTCCATTGACCCTGATACCGAAGACTTGGCTGAGGTTGTGGTGAGGGCGGATTGGACTTTGACGATAGAAAGCCCGTTTCTTTCTATGTTTATGCCTGAAAATCACGTTTTTGTAGGTGATTTTGACATTGTGCCAATCACTATTGACGACAGCGAGAAGGCATATATTGACACCAATTATTATTATACGGAGTTTCAGGACATCAGGCAGATGTTTCGTCCTCGCAAAAAGTTTTCGCACAAGGGTACTTTTGGTCACACCTTATTAATAACAGGCGCAAAGGGCAAGTCTGGTGCGGCTGTTATGTGTTCAAAGGCTTGTCATCGTGCCGGGGCGGGATTGGTGACGGCGTATGTGCCGTCGGATTTAGTTGACATTCTGCAAGTTGCAACGCCTGAGACAATGGTCGGCATAGATTCCAACGCCTCAATTATTTCCGATATTCCCACGTTGTGCAAATATTCCGCCATTGGCATTGGCCCTGGCATCGGTACGGACAGCATTACTGTTGCCGCCGTCCAAAAACTGTTGCAAACTGCCTTCCAGCCGCTTGTAATGGATGCCGACGCCCTCAATATCCTCGCCGCAAACCCCGAATTGATGAGCTTGTTGCCCAAAAATACCATTATTACGCCGCATTTGAAAGAGTTTGAGCGGCTGTTTGGACGGGCGGAGGATTCGATACGGCGTATTGAGTTGTTGGCGCAAAAGGCAAAGGAACACAATATTATAATAGTGTTGAAGGGTGCATATACGGCGATTTGCGATGCTTACGGCAATATTTATTTCAATTCCACTGGCAATCCTTGTATGGCGACGGCTGGCAGCGGCGATGTTTTGACGGGCGTGATTGCGGCGTTGCTTGCGCAAGGTTATCCGCCTTTGGACGCGGCGCGGTTTGGCGTTTATGTTCACGGTTTGGCGGGCGATATTGTGGCTGAACGTGTTGGTTTGCAGGGCGTTATCGCGTCCGACATAATCGAAGCGTTAACGTTTGCGTTCAAAAAAATTGCGGATAATTGAAAAAAATTTGGTGATAAAGTATATCTTTGTTATCTTTGACGCGATAATTAACTCAAAATCACAAGCAATATGAAAAAATTTTCGATTTTATTCGCAACGCTCATCGTATTGATGGCGTGCGTTGTAGTCTCCTGCGGCAGCAGTAGCAGCGGCGGAGATGAACCCAATAATGGTGGTGGCGGCGAAAAAGTAACCGCTAAGTTCTTGACCGAGGACGAATTTGCCAAGAGTGCGTGGAAGGGCGAGTTGAATGGCAAGGAACTTACTCTCGACGTAACGAGCAAGACTGCTATGACGTTGAAATATTACGTTGTAAAGCCTGCTTCCAAGAATACCGACCCAGTGTACGAACAGGTAACAGTGAACATCACATACGCCTTCGATGCAGCCAAGGGCGTTGCCACAGGCTCTGCTAACAATGTAGCATACGTCGCAACATTGACCGCCAAGGACAAGATGGATTTCACAATGGGTTCGGAGAATGTAAAACTCACAAAGAAATAACCTCTTTTTTATTTTCCCCCTTTTTTTTCGGATGCCCAGTTTTTTTATTTTTTTTTGCTGGGCATCCTTTTTTTGTTACGGTTCATCATCGGGGTCGTCTTCTTCGGCTTGGGTGATTACAATGCCAACGATGGAGATGTCGTCCACTTGTTCGAGGGTGCCGCGCCATTCTATGTGTTTGTCATAGAAGAATTTAGCCATTACGTCGGCATTGTCCATTTTTGACGCTTCTATTATAAGGTTGGAGAAATTGCGGCGTCCGAGTTTTTTGCCAAATTCGGAGCCAAACTGATCGGCGTATCCGTCGGAGCATACGAGGAGAAAGTCGCCTTCTTCGAGTTGCAACCAATGGTCTTCAAACTGGAATTGCTCTTGCTCGCCGATGCTTCCTATCGACACTTTGTCGGGCATTATTGTTGTGAGTTCGCCTTTGCGTACAAGATAAAGCGGACGGTATGCGCCAGCGTATTGCACTTGCGTATTTCGCGAATTGATGATGCAAAACGACATATCCATACCGTCGATGCCGCCCACCTTGGACGACAGACTACTTACAGCCTCTTGGAGTTTGTCGTTGAGGTTCATAAGTATCGTGGAAGGCGGGTCTTCTATGCGGCATCCCTGCAATATTTCGTCCAAGAATACCTTGCCCATCATAGATACAAATGCGCCTGGTACGCCGTGTCCCTCGCAGTCGCAGAGTGCCATATATTTGCGTCCAAATTTTTCGCCCATCCAGAAGAAGTCGCCAGATACGATGTCCTTTGGCAGGTTGATGAGGAAACTTTTCTTGAACCTTTGGCGGAGGTAGCCTTGTCCAGTCATCAACGCCTGTTGTATTGTGGAGGCGTATTCGATGGATTTGGTGACGTCCTTGTTTTTGAGTTCTATCTCGTTGCGCTGCTTTACGATTTCGAGTTCGGCTTTTTTGAGTGTTGTGATGTCGGTATCTACCGACGCCACTTGCAATATCTTGCCCTTGTCGTCGAGGGTGGGGGAGAGGGTGGTCTGCACCCACACTTCGTCGCCGCCTTTGGTGAGGTGCGGCAGCGTGAAGGTTACAGATTTGGCGTTGTCATATACAAAACGGAAAAATTCGATTGCGTCTTTCTGCCTGAGCGCGGTCTCGTAATGTGCTGATTGTGCGGTGTATTCCTCTACGGTATAACCATATACCTTGGTGAACGAATTGTTGAACCAAGTGATGTTGCCTTTGTCGTCGAGGAGCATTACGGCGTTGTCGGTGTTGCGGAGGGCGGTGGATATTTTCAGGAGTTCGCTCTGACTCTTGCGCAGTTCGTTGAGGGTGTGTTCGAGTTCGAGGCGGTGCGCGATGTACTGCTTGTTTTGACGCTCCGACGTTCTCGCCGTGCTGAAATTTACAATTGCCGTCTCCAAATACGACACTATGCAATACACTATCTCTATGCGGTGTTCGTTGAAGTAGTATGGCTCGTTGTTGAAGATGGACAGCACGCCAAAAATGATGTCGTCGTCGTAGAGCGGAATGTAGAGCGCGGAGCCTGTTACGCTCTTACTCACCTTGTATTTTCCGGTGTCTATGTATTGGGATACTTCTTTTTGGTAGTCGTTGATGAGCACCATCTTGCCGTGTGAGAAGCAGTAGATGTTGATGTTGTTGCATACATCGAGGTTGTACCGTGCAAAAGGTATGGTCTCGCTCTCCATATTGAAGAATGAAAAATCGAGGCTGTTGAATAAGCCGTTGAGTATGCCGATGCCGATAGAATCGGTGTGTATGAATTTCCTTATAGCCTCGTATGTGATGTTGTAGATTTCTTTTTGCTTCTTGTGCTTGATGATGCGCAGCCCCGATTGTGTAAGAGCGTGGTATTCCTGAATCATTGCTTCTGTATCTGCCTTCATTTTTGTGGCGTCGTCCAATGCCTTTTTAGCGTCGATCTGTGCCTTCTTCGTCTCCTGTTTGCAGGTGTTGATAGCACGTTCACAAGCCTCGCTACGTCTCTTGTAGCGAATGTGCACGGCTACGCACACGGCGATAACCGCCGCTAATGCTGCTATGGATACTATTGTGTTGAGCATTGTGAAGTTGTCTATATTTTTTCCAGTGCGAAATTACTAATTAATTTTGGTATGGCGAAAATAATCAGTAAAAATCTTTTAATATCGTATCAACGTAAGTGCCAAGTTTACACAATGCGTCTTCAAGTAGCCATTTTTCTTGTTTCTTGGGGACGATGTGATTGGAAGTGCAGCGGATTTCGGCGTGTGGGACGTGTCGCATCGCGCATACGTATGACATCGCCGCCGATTCCATAGTTTCAAGGTCGGCGGGAAATCTTTTTAATAGTTTCGCCACGTGGTTTGGCTCGGTGCAGGTGCGGTTTACGGTGTTGACGGTCGCCATTGGCAGTGCGATAGTATTTGCCATGTCGTTGATGATGTAGCCAGATTGGAACGGTGGCAGATTGCCGTCCAAAAACTTGGAGCCCGCCACGGGCGCAAAACCGCCGTTTACTGTCTCAAATCCGCAGTCGGCAAACATTGTTTTTTGTACCGAAAATAGTTGGCAGAGTGGACGGTCGGGGTTGTAATCGCCAGCAATGCCAGCCGTCAACACTGTTTCGTATTCATATTCCGACAGTACGCGGGTAAGGTGATAGACGGTCTGGAAGATGCCAACTCCTGTTATAAGGACGTCGATATTGCTGTTGATGGGTGTTACGAAGCCGGTTTGGAGTGCTGATAGACTGCCGTCGCCCGCCTTTGATAGTTCGTTGGCGCAAGCCGCGCATAATAATAGTTTGCGTGTGTGGCTCATTTTTTTGGATTATTTGAAAAATTAAGTGTAACTTTGCAGATGCAAATTTATGAAATTTTTTTTTAAATGATAGAGTTTATAGAAAACGGCATTACGCCAAACACTGACACACGGTATTATAAGGTAGAAAATTATAACGAGGCGGCCACGGAGGGCATTTCGTCGGCTGTAAGTTCCATTTTGGCACATCTTGGCGAGGACACTTCGCGCGAGGGCATCATCCAGACTCCCAAGAGGGTCGCCAAGGCGTTGCAGTTTTGTACCCAAGGCTATCAGGTAGATCCCAAGAAGATTCTTGAAGGCGCATTGTTTCAGGAAGACTATTCGCAGATGGTGCTCGTGAAGGACATCGAACTATATTCCCTCTGCGAACACCATTTGCTGCCATTTTTCGGCAAGGCGCACGTGGCGTACATTCCCAATGGCGTTATCACCGGATTGAGCAAGGTGGCGCGTGTAGTTGACGCATACGCAAGGCGGCTTCAAGTGCAGGAGCGTCTTACGATGCAGATACGCGACTGCATACAGGAAACCCTTCATCCGCTCGGCGTGGCAGTGGTCATCGAGGCTCATCACCTCTGTATGATGATGCGCGGCGTCCAAAAACAAAATTCTGTAACCACGACGTCGGCTTTTTCGGGCATTTTCCTGAAAAGCAAGGCTACGAGGGAAGAATTTTTGAGTTTGATACAGCGGTCGCTGAGGTAAAATTTTTGGTGGGGGATGCCGGAATGGATAGAACACAATGGCAAGAAGATTTACGAGGCAGTGAGATAAAATGTCTTAACATTTTTTAGCACTGCCTCTACCTACCTATATATTTATACTTTTGAGTTTCTTTGACGGTTTCCGAGGGGTAGAAACCTTAATATATTTTGCACAAGATTTTCCTGAAAAAAAGTTGTGAAGAAATTTTGCGGTTTCAAAACTTATCCTTTATATTTGCAATGATAAAACTGATGGGCGATTTCAACACGCCCACAGCCGAGAATAATGATAGAATTATTCGGAAGTTGTGCTGCCTCTCTGATTATTGGGGACGTAGGAAATTCTTGAAAGAGAGAGGGCAGCACGGCGACCGGCTCAATCCAAAAATAACAGGAGGAACAAATTATGAAAAAGATACTTGTATTGGTGTTTGCGATGGTAATGAGTGCGAATTGCAGGGCTCAAATACCGTGGGGAAAACTAATTGAAATTGCCGGTACAATTATTTCAACAGCAAGTACACTTGCGTCAAATATGAATTCGACTCATACAAAGGATTTAAACAAAGGTATAGAACTTTGTGAAATAAATGATTACAAGCGAGCACTTGACTTCCTTACCCTTGTCAATGAAGATGATTATGATGCTGTAAGAGTAGAGGCTTTTTTTTACCGTGGAATCTGTTATATGGGTTTAGAAGAATACGACATTGCAATCAAATTATTTGACAAAGCAATTAACTTTGAAACAACGTTCTTTACTTTTGAAAAAGATAAGATTAAAGAATTTCAAGAAGAAATGCAATTACTTAAAGAAATAGCGTATGCTATGGCCTTAGATTCCCCAAATTCAGATAATTTTATCAAGGGAATGAATAATATTATCGCATTACGCCATATTATAAATAACACGAAATCAAAAGATCCTTTCAATATTGATGAAAAGGAGGAGAATTACTGTACAAAAGCATTTGTTTTTTTTTCCAAAGTTAGTCAAAACGACAAAACATTACTAAGAGTTATGGCATATAAATATATGGGACTAATTTCGTTTAGAAATATATTTGTAATGAAAAATCCTTCTGAAGAAAAAAGATTAAAAAAAATAGAGGAAACTTTTCGATATATGACACAAATAACAAATATTACAACATCGCAATACGATAAATATCGTGATGAAATAATAAAATGTCAAAATGATGTGAAAAAATTTCTAAATTTTGAGAGACTTTGAAATCACGCCCAAGCGCATTAAGCGCAGCAACAACACGGTTCTGACCCCGGAAATGAAAGTAACCATAACCACCAAGCAGAACGTCTCCAACCCATTTTACAACGGTGCGGAAGAAGTCAAGGAGGCATATATGCGGCTGTATGGTTTTGATTACAAAAAAGCCTGTTGCACACATAGTGATTTTACATTCTGGGCGTTGGATTGATTGGTGAAATGTAAAAAGCTATAATTGCACCTTCATTCTCGCCGCCAAAATAAACCGTACAATCCTGATTTCCTTGTCGTTGTACCAATAATACAATGCACTTTTGGGATGTGTCCACATAAGGCGGTAGGTTTTGTCGCCCGACTGTTTGCACAGTCTACCAATGGTGGGCATCCGCTGAATGCTGAGTAACGTTTGGGCAACATTACTACGCATTGTTTCGGCGGCTTTTAGTCCCACATTGTCGCCCTCCCAACGCCATTGTTTTACAAAGACTTTGAACGCCCTTTTGCCCCAACTTATCTTACGCATAGACTTCCGGAAACATTTTTTTCAACCATTCTTCGGGGGCAGGTTCATCCATCAAGTCCTCTTGCTCGGCTTGTTCCAAGTCGAAAAGCGAGTCGTCAAACGGGAATGACTTGCCAATCATAAAGCCGTCAGCCTCCAATTCAGCGGCAATTTCAGGCGTACAATATTGTTTCGTTTGCTGTTTTGCTTCCAAGAATTTACGCTCGTAATTTTCTGAATTAGAAATAATTATACTGTAAATTCGTTGCAAAGTGTTTCTGTCGGTCAAGGTTGACACCTTATCGACTATAAAACTCCTCAGCGCAGGGATTCCCGTTTTTATGTTGATTTGCTTTTGTTTCGTTGTCGTAATCATAACCGTATTATTTACTGCCCAAAGGTAAAAAAATGATTTTGAAAAACAAAACCAATCGAGGGGTAAAAACTTATTTTTTTTTATTTTCTTTTTGCCATTTCCCGAAAAAAATATAAATTGCGCGGCGAAATAATATAAAACGAAAAAAGACATAATGAAACCATTGAACATAGCAATCCTTGGCTGCGGCACCGTGGGCGGTGGCGTGGCGCAGATTTTGACTCAGCAGAAGGAGTTGCTCTCCAAACGTGCCGGTCGCGAACTCAACCTCAAAGTAATCGCCGAACTCAAACCTCAGGCGGCTATCGAGCGTTTTGGTCTCGACCAAAAATTCTTTGAACACAACAGCATCGGCGAAATCCTCGACGACCCGGAAATCGACCTCGTGGTAGAGACAATGGGCGGCAAGAGCGATTTTGTACACAACACTTGCCTCGAAGTATTGAAACGCGGCAAGAATCTCGTTACCGCCAACAAAGCCCTGCTCGCAGAGCGCGGCGCCGACATCTTCAAGGAGGCTGCCGACCGCAATCTCCAACTCGGCTACGAGGCTGCCGTATGTGGCGCAATTCCTATTATAAAAGGTATCAAGGAATGTTTCACTGGCGACGTCATCGAGTCGGTAAGCGGCATTATGAACGGAACGTCCAATTACATCTTGACGCAGATGGCTACCCAAGGTCTCGATTTCGGCTCCGCTCTCAAACTCGCTCAGGAAAACGGATATGCCGAGGCAGACCCGAGCCTCGACCTCAATGGCGGCGACGCTTCCCACAAGTTGATTCTCCTTCTGAAACTCGCCTTCGGTCTCACAGTGTCGATGGACGAACTTTCGAGGACCGGCATACAGTTCATCTCCAAAAATGATATGGACTTCGCCAAGGAAATCAACGCCTCCATCAAGTTGATTTGCTTTGCTAAACTCGTTGACAACCAAGTATATGCAATGGTTCGTCCTATGGCTGTCAAGAACGACAACACCCTCTCTAACGTCAATTACGCTGTAAACGCTGTACGCCTCGACGGCAAGTATTCCAAGACGCACTTCCTCATCGGCAAGGGCGCGGGCAGCACGGAAACGGCTATGTCCATTGTGTCCGACATTGTATTCATAGCCCGCCACGGCGACGTGCCAGCATACAACGAGGAGGCAAAATACACACTCGGCGACAGCAAAAAATTGTCGTTCCCGTACTTGATTTCCTTCAAGACCAACAATTTGCCCGGCACCACCGGCATCATCACCACTGCAATCGGCAATCAGGGCATCAACATCGAGACCGTGGGACACAACCGCCTCGACGATCAGAATGGCACCGCCGATTTCCCAATCGAGACCGAGGAGTGCACCCTCGAAGCCATCGAAAAGGCTGTCGCCGAAATCCGCAAGCTCAAGGGCGATCTTCTCCTCGACGAGCCGAAGATTATCCCGATACTTCATTAACTTTAATCAACGCAAAGATTATGAGCGAACAGAAATACTACTATATCGAAAACGGCACTCAGTCGGGTCCTGTTACCGCAGAAGAGTTGCTCGGCAGGATTTCGCTTAATACCGACATCTGGTGTCCGGGTATGGACAACTGGGCTCCCGCCAATACGGTGCCGGAGATTGCAGCGTTGCTTGGCGGCGGCATGTCGGCTCCTGAATCAAGTATTCCTGACCCTGCCGCAACGCCGTACACAGGCGGCGGTGGCGATTACAGTGCAGGCAATTCGCAGAATTACGGCAATCCCGACTACGCCAACCAGCAGCAGCCCTACGGCGAACCTCAGCAGCAACCTTACGGCAATTTTCAGCAACCATACGGCAACCAGTATCCTCAGCAGCCCTACGGCAATCAGCAAGGTGCGCCCGCTGGCAACAAGCCTGACAATTACCTCGTCTGGGCTATTCTCTGTACGATATTCTGTTGCAGCTTGTTCAGCCTTCCCTTTGGAATCGCCAGCATCGTCAATGCTTCCAAGGTGGAGAGTGCATGGAATTCGGGCAATTACGCCGAAGCACAAAAGGCCTCCGAAAATGCCAAGAAGTTTGCAATCATTTGCGCTATTGTGGGCTTAGTTTGCAACCTCATCTCGTTCTTCATTACCAGCAATTATTAATGAATGACACGGGAAGGAAGGTATTAATGATAATTGCAACCATTGCCGTCATCGCTCTGGTGGTGGCAATGGTTGTTATTTATCGCGACAACAATCCCTTGGAGAGCAATATGTTCCCAAAGTGTGGATTTTATGTCATGACGGGATACAAATGCCCCGGTTGTGGCGGTCAGAGGGCTGTGCATTATCTGTTGAACGGCGAATTTAAAGAGTCGTTCAAGCAAAACCCGCTGTTTCATATCGGATGGCTGTATATAATAACGGTGATGATATTGAAATCGCCATTGATGTTTCCAAAACATACCCGCCTGCTCTATGCACTCACCGGCCTCCACGCCTGCATTATATGGCTCGTCGGCATCATTGCCTTCTGGATTTTAAGAAATGTTTTATAGATGGAACGCGGACGGCTTGTCCGCAAAAAAATGGAACGCGGACGGCTCGTCCGCAAAAAAAATGGAACGCGGACATCTTGTCCGCAAAAAACATTAAAGAAAATGATAAAAAAAATATTTGTTAGCATCATGGCGGCAGGTCTCATGCTCCCTGCCGTGGCACAAAACAATGGTTTTCAGTTTACAACCATCAAGAAAAACCCCACTACAAAAGTTCAAAACCAAAACCGCAGCAGCACGTGCTGGTGTTTTTCCACATTGAGCTTCTTTGAGGCTGAACTTTTGCGTATGGGCAAAGGCACATACGATTTTTCGGAGGCTTTTGTTGTCAACAAAACTATGATGGACCGCGCCACCAAGGCTGTGAGGACACACGGCGACGTTTCGTTTTCGCCGGGCGGTTTCGCATCGGATGTGGAGTATTGTTGGAAGCATTATGGCATCGTTCCACAGGATGCAATGCCTACTATGGGCAGTCTCCAAGGATTGGAACTTCCCAACAATTCCGACCTCGATGACCTCGCGGAGGCTTACGTAAAGGTAATCACCGACAAGGAAGACGGCCCAATCAGCCCGCTTTGGAAACAAGGTTTGCAGGGCATTTATGATTCGTTCCTCGGCAAATGCCCGGAAAAATTTACCTACCAAGGCAAGGAATACACGCCCAAATCTTTCGCCGAGTCGTTGCCCATCAACATCGACGATTATGTAACGATAACATCCTTCTCCCACGAGCCGTTCTACTCTAAATTTGCTATCGAAGTCCCCGACAACTGGCGTTGGGCTTTGGCGTACAATGTGCCGATGGACGAGATGATGCAAGTGATTGACAATGCGGTAAAGAATGGATTCCCGATTGCATGGGGTGCAGACGTTTCGGAGCAGGGATTTTCGCGCAATGGCATTGGTCAGTTGCCGGATGTCAATAGCCCCAGTATGAGCGGCACCGATATGGCGCATTGGACTGGGTTGACCTACACATCGGAAAAGCGTCAGTTCCTCACATCCAAGCCGTTGCCCGAAATCACCCCCACTCAGGAGGCACGTCAGAAGGGTTACGACAATTGGGAGACCACCGACGACCACGGCATGTTGATTTACGGCCTTGCCAAGGATCAAAACGGCAAGGAATATTACATGGCTCAAAATTCTTGGGGCACCGACAATCCTTACAAAGGCACGTGGTATTTTACGAAGGCATTTGTGGCGATGAAGACTATCGACATCATGGTACACAAGGACGCCTTGCCCAAGGAGATTGCCAAGAAGTTGGGAATTGCTACAAAATAGTTGTTTATGAATATTTTGCTAAAAAAATCCGAAAAAAATTTTGCAGGTTCAGAAATTAACCGTAATTTTGCAGACCCGATTATTATCAACAGTTAGGTAAAGTTTTATTATTACAAAAACGATTTAATTAACAAAAAAGTGGATTCAGTTAGTTACAAAACAGTCTCCCTCAATGAGAAGACCGTCCAGAAGGAATGGTTGCTCGTTGACGCGGCAGACCAGACCTTGGGTCGTTTCGCATCCAAGGTAGCCATGCTTTTGAGGGGCAAGTACAAAGCCTCTTTCACTCCGCACGTGGACTGTGGCGACAATGTAATCGTCATCAACGCCGAGAAGATTCGTCTCACGGGCAACAAGATGGCACAGAAGGAGTACGTTCATTACTCCGGCTATCCGGGCGGTCAGAAGATTGAGATCGCCAAGGATTTCTTCAAGAAGGCCAATGGTCCTGAGAGGATGATTGAGAAGGCAGTGCGCGGCATGCTCCCAAAAAACAAACTTGGCGACGCCATCATGCACAATCTCAAAGTGTATCAGGGCGACAAGCACAATCACGAGGCACAGCAGCCCAAACTTATTAATCTTAATGACCTCAGATAATCATGGCAGAATACATTAACAAAGTAGGCAGAAGGAAGGAAGCCGTAGCCCGCGTCTATCTGACCGCAGGCACCGGCGAGTTCAAAATCAACGGCAAGGAAATCAAGGAGTATTTCACCGTTCCGCAGTTCCAGAAGGTGGTATTGCAGTCGCTCGAAGCCCTCGGCGCAGTCAACAACTATGACGTAAAGGTCAATGTATGTGGCGGCGGATTCAAGGGTCAGGCTGAGGCCATCCGCATGGGCATCGCAAGGGCTCTCGTAGAAGTGAACCCCGAAGACCGCGTAACACTCAAAAAAGAAGGCTTCTTGAAGCGCGACTCCCGCGTTGTCGAGAGGAAGAAACCGGGTCGTCCCGGCGCACGCAAACGCTTCCAGTTCAGCAAGCGTTAACATTATGTTTAGTATCCAAATCGTCAAGACCGACGGCGCAAGTGATTGTCCTGTTGCTACTTGGCGGTTGAATTAAGTTGAATGTAAACAAACAAAAAACACAGAAATGGTAAGTTTCGACGAATTGTTAGACGCAGGTGTACATTTCGGACACTTGAAAAGGAAATGGAATCCTGCAATGGCTCCCTACATCTTCATGGAGAGGGGCGGAATCCACATCATAGATCTTCACAAGACGGCAGCAAAACTCGAAGAGGCAGCCGCCGCAATCAAGCAAATCGCTAAATCGGGTCGCAAGATTCTCTTTGTTGCCACCAAGAAGCAGGCTAAGGAAATCGTTGCAGAAAAAGTACAGGCTGTCAATATGCCTTACGTAACAGAGCGTTGGTCGGGCGGTATGCTCACCAACTTCCCCACAGTCCGCAAGGCTGTCAAGAAGATGCAGTCGATCGACAAGATGATTTCTGACGGCACTTTTGACCAGCTCTCAAAGCGTGAGAAACTCCAGGTAAAGCGTCAGAGCGCAAAACTCGAAAAGAACCTCGGTTCTATTGCCGACCTCACCAAGACTCCCGCCGCTTTGTTCGTAGTGGACGTTTTGAAGGAGAAAATCGCCGTTAAGGAGGCTCACAAACTCCACATCCCCGTATTCGGTATGGTGGACACCAACTCCAACCCCAACGACGTCGATTTCGTAATCCCTGCAAACGACGACGCTGCAAAGTCTATCTCTATCGTTCTCGACGTTATCACCAAGGCTATTGCCGAGGGCGTTGCAGAGCGCAAGTCAGACAAGGACGTTGACGGCAAGGAGACCAAGGTTTCGAGCCACAACAAACCCCGCAAGACCCGCGCTCGCAAGGGCGAAGGCTCCAAGGAGGAGGCTGCTCCCGCTGAGGAATCTGCCGAATAATTCCGGCTACCTTATATTAAGGTAATCACAATCAAAAACAGATATGATGCTTCCTTCCTTTTGTAAAAGAAAGGAAGCATTTTTCTTAAATATAAATTAATTGAATTAATTGAAGTAATTGAAATTATTGAAGTAATTGAAATTCGTTTTAATTCACTTTAATTCGTTTTAATTTATGTTTAAAGGAAAAAGCCGCCCTCAGGCGGCGCATAACTAAGAAAATTTTTGTTTAATCAACAATATTATACTTTCAAAATGGCTGAAATTAAAGCAAGCGACGTTAAGAAACTCCGCGATCTTACCGGCGCAGGTATGATGGACTGCAAGAAGGCACTCGCCGAGAGCAATGGCGATTTCGATGCCGCAATAGATATTCTCAGGAAAAAAGGTCAGAAGGTGGCAAGCAAGCGTGCCGACCGTGAGGCTAAGGAAGGCTGTGTAATTGGTACGACAGCCGCCGACGGCAAGAGCGCATACGTCGTATCGCTCAACTGCGAGACCGACTTCGTTGCCAAGAACGAAGACTTTGTAAAACTCACCAAGGACATCCTCGCAGCAGCAGTTGCAGCGGGCGTTGACAATCTTGACGCTCTCAAGGCTCTCCCCTTTGGCGCAAGCACTGTGGCTGAGGAAGTTGTACAGTTCAGCGGCAAGACCGGCGAAAAGATGGAACTCGCTTACTTTGGCAAGGTATCCGGCGAGCAGGTATATTGCTACAACCACATGGGCAATCGCCTTACCGCTCTCGTTGCCTTCAACAAGGCTCTCGATGAGACTGTTGCCAAGAACGTTGCAATGCAGGTAGCTGCTATGGCTCCTATCGCTGTTGACAAGGACGGCATCTCTCAGGAAATCATCGACAAGGAAATCGAAGTTGCAAAGGAGAAGACCGTTCAGGAGCAGATTCAGAAGAAGGTAGAAGCCGCACTCAAGAAGGAAGGCATCAATCCCGCTCACGTTGACTCTGACGACCACATCGCTTCCAACATCACCAAGGGTTGGATTACCGAGGAGCAGGGCAAACTCGCCAAGGAAATCAAGGAGAAGGTTGCAGCCGAGACTGTTGTTCCCGCCCAGATGGTAGAGAACATCGCCAAGGGCCGTCTCAACAAGTTCTACGAGGAAGTTACACTCCTCAACCAGAAGTACGAGCAGGACAACAAACTCACCATCCGTCAGTACCTCCAGAGCGTTGACAAGGACTTGACTGTTACCGATTTCAAGAGGTTTGGTTTGGGTTACTAAGAGTACAGACTGATTTAATCAAACATAAAAAGACTATCGGATTTTTTTTCGGTGGTCTTTTTTGTTTTTTACATCAAATCCGTTATCTTTGCGCAAAAGATTTAATACGCAAACATTATGGCAAAATACCTCAACCCTAAAATCGATTTGACCTTCAAGAAGGTCTTTGGCGAGCATCCAAACCTTGTCAAGAGCCTTCTTAATGCCTTGCTGCCGTTGCCGGAAGGGATGGAGATTGTAAACGTGGAGTACCTCACCAACGAAACTGTCCCCGACAACCCTGGCAAGAAACTTTCCATCGTGGACGTCCGTTGCACCGACAATTATGGGCGTGGGTTCATCGTGGAGATGCAGTCGCTGTGGAACGGAGAATTTTTTTCGCGCACATTATTTAATGCTGCGGCAATGTACTCCAAACAGTTGGACAAAGGCACATCTTTCGAAAGGTTGCGTGAGGTCTATGCTCTTGCACTCGTCAACGACAATGCTTTTAAATACGATGGTGACAGTGGTTATATTCAGGAGTTTTACATTGCCAACAAGAATCATCCCGATGACATCCGTAAAGAACTCGCGCTGATTTTCGTAGAACTGCCCAAATACAAGCCCGTTGACCGTGGCAGTCGTGCCATCAAGGAATTGTGGCTCAGGTTTTTGACGGAGATAGACGAAGCCACCAAAAGCGTTGACAAGGTTTTGACTGACAACCCCGAAATAAGCGAGGCGTTGGAGATTGTAGAACGTTCTGCATATTCGGACGGCGATCTCTATAAGTACAACGACTACCGTCTCGAAATAATTACACAGCGCAATGCAATGAAAAACGAGCGTGAGGATGGATACGCCGAAGGCGAAGCCAAAGGAATTGAAAAAGGTCGCGCGGAAGGTCGCGCGGAAGGTGCAAAGCAGCAAGCCATAGAAACCGCGCGTCGAATGAAGACCAAAGGTCTTGACCTTGATACCATTTCGGATTTCACCGGTCTCACCCCCGACGAAATCGCAAAAATTTAACAAAAACAAAGGGCTGACAGCATAATCGCGCCAGCCCTTCATTTTTATAGTTAATCTTAAAATCTCTCCTCGCTAAATCTTTCCTACCTATTCAAATCCACCATTGTTCCGCCGGCGGTAATTGGAATATAATTCGGAACGTTGCGACCGTCCCATTTTTCGAGGCGTTTCATTTCCTCCTCGTGCTTCCATTCCTGAACCTTCATGTCCTTAGCCTTGGCGAGTTGGGTGGCAGCGTACATTTCGGCGTCGGCCTTGATTTTTACGGCGTCGGCCTGGCCTTTGGCGCGGGCTACTTCGGCCTCGGCTTCGAGTTCGGCGGCTTGCTTGTTGGCTTCGGCTTCCTTCACCTTCTTCTGTGCTTGGGCGGCGGCGATGTTGGCCTCCTGTTCTGCCTGACGAACTTGCTGTGTGCGGTTGGCGGTCTCCTTGATTTGCTTGTCGAAATCGTCAGACCAATCCCAGTTGGTGATTGTGGTCTGGGAGATGGCGATGGGGTAGTCCTGCATACGGGTCAGGATTGCCGACGAAACCTCCTGAGTGATTTTGTTTTGTTGCTCCACGAGTTCGTAGATGGAGTAGCGTCCGGTGGTCTCTTTGAGCGACGCCTTGATGTTGTCGCGCATTGCCGATTCGATGATGGCGTCGTTGGCGTACTTCTTCACGATTTCGAGGATGCGGTTTTCATCGTAGAAATACCGCACCGAAACTGTCGCGCCCACGGTCTGCATATCCTTGGTGATGGCGCCGTTGGCTCCTACATCGAATGAAACTTCGTATGTGCGTGGCTGCAATACGAATGTTTTTACAGTAGTTACAAACGGTATTGTCCATACGATGCCTGGCTGATATACTTGGTCTTCCACTTCGCCGAGGGTTACTTTGACACCGCGCTCCGAGGGTCCGATGATTGTGAAGCACGACGAAACCACGATGAACGCCACGATTACCACTACAATCCAAAAGATGATTTTGGGATTGAAATTTTTCTTTTCTGTTGTCTGCATTTGTGTTGGGTTTTAATTGTGTTTGTAATTGCACAAATGTAAAAAAACTTTTTGTAATCTACAATGAAAGTGCACAGAAAAAAATTAAATTCCAAGTTCAGCCATAATCCTGCCAACAATTTCGTCGTTGCCGGTGTGCTTGCCGGGGGTGTCGGAGAGTTTCACGACTTGGGTCCAACGGTCGCCGGTCAATACGTGCGAGAGTTTGATGACCATATTCAACGGCTTTACTCCCACGTCGTTGGTGAAATTGGTGCCGATGCCAAACGACATTCCAATCTTGCCCTTGCAATATTCTGTAATCTTCTCCACCATCTGCGGATTGAGTGCGTCTGAGAATACGATGGTCTTGCTCAGAGGGTTGATTCTAAGGCGTTTGTAGTGGTCGATGGTCTTGTCGGCAAATTCCAACGGGTCGCCCGAATCGTGCCTTACGCCGTCGAAAAGTTTTGCAAACAACGTATCGAAATCCCTGAAAAATACCGGCGTCGTGAAAGTGTCGGAGAGCGCGATGCCGAGGTCGCCACGGTAAATTTTCACCCAATTTTCGAGGGATGCGCGGTTGGCGTACTTGTAGCCAAACTGCGCCGCGTGAAACATAAACCATTCGTGGGCGTGTGTGCCGATTGGCACTGTGTCGTATTTCATCGCGAGATAGACGTTGCTTGTGCCTACGAAGGTGTTGTGGTAATCATTCAAAACGCCAACAACTCGGTCGTGGTTGTCGAGGGAGAAGCGGCGGCGCGTGCCAAAGTCTGCAACCTTGATACCGAATTTTTGGTAGAGTTCGGCTTTTTTGGCTGTTACGGCTGCATTTTTGTCGGCAGGGTTGCCGGGCTGTCCCGTCATCTTGAAATAGAGTTCGCTGATGATAGCCATTAGCGGCACTTCCCAAAGGATTGTCTTGTACCAATAGCCCTCGATGGCGATTTCGAGGTGTCCGCCTTGCTGCGAAATTTGCACCTCGTTGGGGTCGAAACGGTAGGCGGCGAGAAAATCCAAGTAGGACGGCGGCAGGTAGTAACACTTTTGCGCCATAAACTTGTATTCGTCGTCGGTGAGCCTCAATTTGCTCATTGCGTTTACCTCGTCTTGCAGCCGCGCCGCAAATCCGTCTGGAAAATTGTCCGCGCCACGGTTGATGAACTTGTAGCGAACCTTGCTCAGCGGAAAGAGCGACACAACGGCGTACTGCATCGTGAATTTGTAGAGGTCGTTGTCAGTGATGTAGTTGATAATCATAGCGTTAATGTTTTGATTGTTAATTTGTGTATTTTTTACGCAGCAAAGTACGGCATTTTTTATGAAACCGCCAAATTTTTTTGTGGAAATTTTTTGAAAATATTTGCCTTAATTGGAGTGCGGGCGGCTCGCCCGCTAAAAAAGAACCGCGTAGCGGCTCGTCCGCAAAAATGGATTGCGGCTCGCCCGCTAAAATATTTTGCATTATTCATCGAAAGGTGTTATATTTGCCGTGCGTAAAAACACAAAACCACATTTTTAATATTATGAAAAAACTTACCATACTCGCCGCTATGCTCCTCGCGTTTGCGGGCTGCGGCACTCAGTCAAGCGTCGGCGACAAGGAACTCAACAAATTCCTCACCGACCTTTCGCAGGCGTATTTGTCGGATTTCAATGGGCCCAACCCGGAGGACATTGTGAAAATAGATTTTGCGGTGCGCCGTCTCGTCATCGACAGCCCCGACGCCTTCACGATGCAGGGCAAGGATATGGTCATCGACGCCGAAAAGGTGCACGCCGCTTCCGACAAGTATTTCAATTACCCCATTGCAAAGGACGATTACACCAACGAGGTGGATTTCAATGACGGCAAGTATTTCATCCGCAAGGGCAACGAAAACGAGTTTGTATTCTCGCAGGTGGACAAGGTGCTTGGCTCCAAGGGCGACACCATTATGGTAAACGCCAATATCTACGCCTGCAAGCCAGGCTGGAAGGGCAACCTAAATTCCGACCCCGACAAATGGCAGACCGAAGACCCTGACAATATCCCCCGAAAGAGCAAGACTATGCGCACCGTCCTCATCAAAAAGGCAGACGGATTCCGCGTATTGTCTTATATCCCAGCCAATTAGATTATAATTCCAACCTAAGCCCGTCGTAAGCAAGATGCACATTCGGTGGCAATTCTTGCTGCGTCGCGGCGTGTGGGATGTCGTGGCTGATGTGGGTGATGTATGCCTCGCGTGGGGCAATTTGGGCGATGAGGTCGAGAGCCTGTGGCAAGATGAAATGCGCCGGATGTGGACGCTCTTTGCGCAGGGCGTTTACGACGAGGGTTTTTGTGCCTTTGATTATATCCAACGACTCCTCCGGCACGCTCGATGCGTCGGTGATATAAGTGAAATCGCCTATCCTATAAGCCGTTACCACCATCTGCGCGTGCATCACTGGCAATGGCATTATCTCTACACCCAATACATCTATCGGCTTGTAATACCCAAATTCGTGCAGCACGATGTCTGGCACGCCGGGGTATTTGGGCTCGGCAAAACAATATGCAAAATCGTGCCTGATTGCATTGCAGGTAAAGCCGGAGGCATAGACGGGGATGTCCTGTTGTTGAATGTAACAGAACGGCCTGATGTCGTCCAATCCCGCGAGGTGGTCGCGGTGGGGATGTGTTATCAGCAATGCGTCTATGTGTCGCACATTGTAGGCGAGGCATTGCTGTCGGAAGTCGGGGCCGGTGTCTATTACGATGCACCGCCCGTCTATCTCCACGAGTGCGCTACTCCTCAGCCGTTTGTCGTGCGGGTCGGTGGAGCGGCAGACTGCGCAGTCGCAGCCCACGATTGGTACGCCGAGCGACGTGCCTGTGCCCAAAAAAGTTACTTTCACGGTGTAGGTTTGTGTCTGTTGTTTTAATCAAACACAAAATTACTAAAAAAAACTTTTATTTGTATAATTTGGATTGTAATTTGTAACATTTTATTCAAATGGCGACATTGGACGATATTCAGAAATCATTGGACGACAACCGTGATAAGGTCCACAAGAAGGATTACGCTTTTTATAGCGTCGGATTCATCTCCACGCTTGCCAAGGCGAGCATCCGCGAAGGGTGCGATTGCCGCGAGTGTTGCGCCAATATGGAACGCCTCGCGCTCTACGCCGCCACCTACCCCGACCTCATCAATTCGGGCGAACAAGGCAAGCGTCAGTTGGAGGACGGTCTCGACGGCGTTACCAAGCACCTCATCAAGGCGCACGGCTATGCGCGGACGGGATGGTACAAGGCGTTGTATGCGTTGATTGGGATGGGCATAGGGCTTGCAGTGGCATTGATTGTGGTGTTGGTGATGGGCAGTAGCCTCAGCAACCCAAAGGTCGTGTTCCTTGCTGTGATGTTCATCGCAATTTTTGCAGGGTATGTCGTCGGCAGCCGCAAAGATACGACTTTTAAACAAAATCATAAAAATCTGTAAAATTGCCCATACTGGTTTGAAGTCATTGCATTTTTAAATAAATTTGCACAAATAATAACAATTAAACACAAATAGTAGTAAATTATGAAGAAAAATACAGTTAATTACCTGGCTCTGATGTTGGCGACGGCGTTTCTTGCGTCGGGCTGCAACGGCCTCAAAAAAATGGCGGCAAACTCTGACCTCGTTCAGAGGAGCATCACTCCCAGTCCGTTGGAGATGCACGCCGGAAGGGTGCCGGTATCAATTACCGTAACCTTCCCGCCAAAGTATTTTGACAAGAAGGCATACTTGGTTTGCACCCCAACACTCAAATCCGACAATTTCGGCGACGAAATCAAGATGAAGAACGCCACCCTCCAAGGTTCGGCGATAAAGGACAACAACACAACCATCGACTACAAGACCGGCGGCACTTATACATATAAGGACACTATCGACTATTCAGACCATTTTAGGAGTTCTGACCTCGTCCTCAATATGAAGGCCACCAAGGGCACAAAAACCGAGGATGTCTGCAACATTAAGATTGGCGACGGTGTCAACGTGACCCCCTTGCTCGTCCAGGAAGGTGTTCGTGTTGATAATGGAGTTGATGAAAACGCTACCCCCGCAGCCAAAGCCGCTGCTAATGCTGGTCTCCTGATCGACGTGAATGTTCCCAAGCCCACAAGCAGCCTTACCACCAAGAGCCTCACGATGTACTATCCGATGCAGCAGTCGACCTTCAATCCCAAGGAGCAGAAGAAGAGCGAGGTTGCTGACTTCGTAAATCTCCTCACCGGCGCTTCGTCAGACGTCAATACCACCATCAAGTCCATCGAAGTGGCATCCTACGCATCGCCCGACGGCCCCGAGGATATGAACCAGAAACTTGTGGACCAGCGTGGCAAGACCGGCGAGCAGTTCACCAAAAATCAGCTCAAAAAGGTGGAGGGCGCAAGCAACGTAATCTCCCGCCAGACCACACAGTCGGAAGACTGGGAAGGCTTTAAGAAGATGCTTGAATCCTCCAATCTGCGCGACAGGGACTTGATTCTCCGTGTATTGTCGATGTATTCCGACCCCACCACCCGCGAGCGCGAAATCAAGAACATCGCCGCTGCATACACTTCGCTCAAATCTGACGTGCTGCCCAAGCTCCGCCGTTCGGAAATCAACGCAGTATTGCAGACCAAGGAGAAGTCTGACGCAGAACTCGCCGACCTCGCAAAGTCCAATTTTGACGAACTCACCCAGGACGAGGCTCTCTACGCATCCACAATGCCGTCCATCGACAATGCCGCTAAGATTGCCATCCTCAGAAAGTACACCGCCAAGTATCCGCAGGATTGGCGCGGCTTCAACAACCTCGGCGTTGCCCTCATCCGCGACGGTCAGCTCGCCGACGCACAGACACAGCTCACCAAGGCTAAGTCTATCGACGCCAACCAGGCTATTGTTTACAACAACCTCGGTGTCATCGACCTCGCCAACAGCGACGCTCCCAAGGCTAAGGAGAATTTCTCCAAGGCACGCAACATCGGTTGTGATGAGGCTGGCTACAACCTCGGCGTAATGAACATCCGCGACGGTGAATACGAGAAGGCTGTTGCCAACTTCGGCAGCACTCCCTCGTTCAACAAGGCTCTCGCTCAGGTACTTGCAAAGAACGTCAGCGACGCTTCGCGCACCATCAGCCAAGTTAACAGCCAGGATGCTTACGTTGACTACTTGAAGGCAATCATCTCCGCCAAAAACAACAACGAGGACGGCGTGATGAAGAGCCTCAAAGAAGCCTGCAAGAAGAATCCCGAATTGATGGACTACGCAGAATTTGACGTAGAGTTCATCCGCTACTTCGACCAGGAAAACTTCAAGTCGATTGTACACTAAGGAAGTCGCTTTGTGAGAAATAGTACAAATCATTGCAAATCAGACAAATATATAATCAAATAATTTGTAAGATTTTGTAAATATTTGAAAGATTTCTGTCCGTCAGGACACTGATAATTTAAAAAGCCGCGTCAATTAAGATGCGGCTTTTTTTCGTTGTTTCAAAAATTATGTTTACATTTGCATTGTAAATATGGAGTGCAGGCGGCTCGCCTGCTATCAACATAAAACACAAATACTATGAAACCAACACTAACCCTCATCTTCCTCGCCTTTGCGTCGCTCGTAATGTCTTGCGACCCCGGCAGGATATATCAGGAGCGCAGGACGCTCTCGCCCGAAATGACGTGGGACAAGGATACATTGTTGACCTATAATGTTGACGTACAAGATGTTTCCGTTGCCTACGACATCGACATCGACATTCGCACGGTGGATTTTTACCAATTCTCCAATATGTGGCTGTTCATCAATACAATAGCACCCAACGGCGCATTGCAGCGCGACACCGTGGAATACCGTCTCCGCGACGACAAGGGCTTCTCCAACGGACACCGTATGGCATTTGGCGAAGTGGAAGATTATGATTTTTCCTTCAAGGAAAATGTCAAATTCCCCGCCCCTGGCAAATACACATTTCAAATCCAGCACGGAATGAGGATGGAGATATTGCCCTTCGTAGATGAAATAGGACTCACCGTCCGAAAACACAAAGAGTAATTGAAGTCAAAAATATGGCAAAAAACAAGTTAGAAAAATTTGCAGAGATGGCGAACTTCGCCAATGTCGTGCAGCCCGCCGAACTGATGGTGCAAAACTTTGAGTACAAGGGCAAGTGGAGTAGCGATTTTTTCCACAACGACCATCCCATCACCCTCGAACTCGGTTGCGGCAAGGGCGAATATACTGTCGCCCTCAGTCAGGCATACCCGGAGCGCAATTTTATAGGCGTTGACATCAAGGGAGCGCGTATTTGGAAAGGTGCAAAGATGGCGTTGGAAGGCAACATCAAGAATGCCGGATTCCTGCGCACAAGGATTGATATGATAGACAATTTCTTCGGTGCGGAGGAAGTGTCGGAGATTTGGATTACCTTTGCCGACCCGCAGCCCAAGAAGCAAAACAAGCGTCTTACGTCGGCGTATTTCCTCAATCTTTACCGTCGGTTCTTGAAAAATGGCGCAATCGTCAACCTAAAAACCGACAGCCGTCTCCTGCATTTCTATACGTTGGAATTACTGAAAGCCAATCACATAGAGCCAATAATGCACACCGACGACCTGTATGGTTCGCCGCTGCCCGACGAAAATTTGGGCATCAAGACGTTTTACGAAAATATGTTTCTCCAAGAAGGGAAACGCATCACATACTTGAAATTCAGTATGGACATCAACAAGCCGATTGTTGAGATTCCGAAGTTTGAATTTGAAGAGTAAATGGAAAAAGACAAGGAAAAACAAGAAAATACAAAAGAAAAATTATCATTTTGGCAGCGTGTGTTGAGGTTTTTCGGCAAGATTAACGTCGCACTCACTATCTGCCTGATAGTTGCTACGTTGTTGTGTTACAGCGCGGCGTATGTCAATCCTGACAAATTCCCTCTTTCGGGGCTTGCGGGTATGGCATTTCCTTTCGTGCTTGTAATCGACGTGCTGTATATGTTGCTCCTGGCCTTCTTAAAAAAATATTCTACATTCATAATGCTTGCCGTCATTGGCGCGGGCTACAAGTTTATCGACCGCACCGTGCAATTAAATCCGCTGCATTATGTGGATGATTTTGACGACAACGATTCGTCGTTTTCGTTGATGAGTTTCAATGTGCGCTTGCTCGACCGTTACAATTGGATTAAGAGCAAGAACGATACCAAGACCAAGATTTTTGAGTTTCTGAAATACGAAAATCCCGATGTGATTTGTTTTCAGGAGTTTTATAACAACAGCAAGGATTCCATCACTAACGAACAGATAATCAGCGAATTGTTGCAAGCGGGATACATTGCCCGCGATTACAATCCAGCCGACATTCAGCACAACACCAACAAGGGCTACCGTATTTTTTCAAAATATCCGCTCTCCTGCACCACGCCCATCTACGACCACACCGACAATATCATCGGCATCTATACCGACGTGGAATTTAAGGGCAACAAGGCGCGGATTTTCAACATTCACCTGCGCTCCATCAAACTCGGCTACGACGATTACGACTTCATCGACCAAATCGACAAGAAAAACAATTCGGAGCAAGTGTCGGGCGTTAGAAACATCTACAACAAACTCACCAAGGCATACTCTATGCGCGTACAACAGGCGGAGTTGATAAGGCGGTTGATGGAAAATTCGCCCTTCCCGGTGATTCTGTGCGGCGATTTCAACGAGCCGCCCGTGTCGTATTGTTACCGCGAAATCATCGGTGGCGACCTTCTCGATGCTTTTTGTGAGAGCGGCACGGGGTGGGGCGGCACGGTAAGGCTCAAATTCCTCAAATTCCGCATCGACTACATCATTCATTCGCCGGCGTTGGAGAGTCGCGCCTTCGATACGCACCACGAAAACCTATCCGACCATTTCGCCATTAGTTGCAAATTCAAATTCCGTTGATTATGTTCATCGCTACAATCATAATTCTCATTATAACAGCCGTTTACGTATATTTGGTGACGAAGTGTTGCATCGTTTTTCATAATTATGACGACAACACCACCCCTGCATCCACCTCCTCAACGCACTCTCCCTCCGTGCCGTCCGTGTCCTCCGTGAGAGCCACCGACATCATCGTATCCGCCAAAAATGAATCCGCCAACATCTCCAAATTCCTCGACAGCATCAAATCTCAGACCCTCCCCGGCGCACACCTTATATTAATAGACGACCATTCCACCGACAATACCTACGACCTTGCCGCCGCACGTCAGGACGTTGACATCACCCTCCTGAAAAACACGGGCAAGGGCAAGAAACAGGCACTCGATTTTGGAATTTCTCACAGCAATGCTGATTATATTTTATCGACGGATGCCGATTGTTTTCCGCAGCCGAGATGGGCAGAGACTCTCGTCAATGCCGCCAAAAATGTTGACGCCGATATGATAATGGCTCCCGTAATCATCGAAGCCCCCGTCAATACAAAAATGTTTCAGCGACTTTGGCAGGCGGAATCTTTTGCGCTAATTACCATCACGGCAGGCACTTGCATCGCCGGTCGCCCCGTAATGTGCAACGGCGGCAATATCGGTTATCGTGCAGCCTTTATCAAAAAATCCATCGGCGACATCAACGGCAAATACGCCTCGGGCGACGATATGTTTATGATGGAATCCGCTGGACGGCAACACAAGCGTTTTGTCTATGCAAAAAATCCCGATGCCGTAATCCGCACCGACGGTGTTACCAACATCCATCAACTCCTCAATCAACGTGCGCGTTGGGTGAGCAAGACCGGCGGCTACACCGATTATTATATTCTGTTTTTTGCGTTTGCAATCCTCCTTGGCAACCTCGCAGCCATCGCCGCGCCGATATTGTGGGCTTGCGGCGGTGCGTGGTGGATGGCGTTGTCGGTATTGTTGTTAAAATTTGCCGTCGATTTTGCGTCGGTAAGAGTTTCGTCGGAGTATTATAATGAGCGTCAACGGATTGTGGATGTAGTCGTCCTCGGCATAGTGTATCCGTATTATGTCGTTGCGGCTATATTCACGTTTTGGGGTAGGGGATTCAAGTGGAAGTGAAAAAACAAGACAATAAATGAAAGGTTGTTGTCAAAAATTAATTTGTTTTTTTCGGGAAAAGATTTTAAATTTGCAGTGTTGTTAACGAATTAATAGCTCAGCATATGTCCAAGTATCTCAACCCCAAAGTGGACCTTACCTTCAAGAAGGTGTTTGGCGAGCATCCCAACCTTGTCAAGAGCCTTCTAAATGCGTTGTTGCCATTGCCTAAGGGTATGGAGATAGTAAATGTGGAGTACCTTTCCAACGAAAACGTCCCTGACAACCCCGGCAAAAAACTTTCCATTGTGGATGTCCGCTGCACCGACAACTATGGTCGTGGTTTCATCGTAGAGATGCAGTCGTGGTGGAACGGTGAGTTTTTCTCGCGGACATTGTACAATGCTGCGTCGATGTATTCCAAGCAGTTGGAGAAAGGTGTCGCATTCGAGCGGCTCAAAGAAGTGTATGCTCTTGCGCTTGTCAACGACAAGGCGTTTGATTATGAAGGTGACGACGGCTATATACAGGAGTTTTACATTGCCAATAAGAACCACCCTGACGACCGCCGCAACGACCTCGCGTTGATATTTGTGGAGCTAAAAAAATACAAGCCTGCCGACCGTGGCAGCCTCGCCATCAAAGATTTGTGGCTGAGGTTTTTGACTGAGATAGATGAAAACACGGAAGTAGTTGATGATAATATGCTCGACAACCCTGAAATAAGTCAGGCATTGGGCATCGTGGAAAGATCAGCCTATTCGGATGCTGACCTTTACAAGTACAGCGACTATCTCCTCGATATAATGACACAACATAACGCTATACTGAACGAACGTAAGGAAGGTGCAAAGCAACAAGCCATTACCACCGCCCGCTCTATGAAAGCCGATTGTTTGCCAGTGGAAGTAATAGCCAAGTACACTGGCCTTACACCTGACGAAATTTCGGCAATTTGTTGATTACTTTAATTCCGAAATCCCATAGCGAAAATCTTTTAGGGTTTCCATCGAGTTGCGTGTTATAATGATGAAGTTTTCATTTTAATAACTAAACACTCAATAACATGAAACGATTCAAGATTTGGAGCATTGCAGTTGCAATGTTCGCCGCGCTCTTCCTCGTCTCTTGCGACAAAGACGACGACAACGACTCAATCAATTACGACTATCTCAGTGGCACGTGGACTGTTGACTATCCCGAAGGTGTGATTACGGAGGGATACACACACTACACGTTCAGCCCAAAGACCAGCAGCGAAGGAACGCTTGAAGTCTATTCTATGGATTGGCTTGCGGCAAGAGACACAACTTACCATAACAGGTACACCCTCGATGCCAACGGACATCTACAATCATTCAGAAAAACGGAGGACGGCTCGGAGCAGGTGTACCACAACCTCTACATTACCCGTCTCACCGCCAAGGAGATGCGATGGGTATTTCACATGACGGACGGCACGGCAGACCAAGTGACAGATCTCAAGAGGGTGGAGAAGAAAGAATCTGACAACAGATAAATCTTCTTGGAAAAAAGTTGAAAAAAAATTTTTTCACTCCAAAAATTCTTCGTACCTTTGCGCCCGATCACTAAATAATTAAAAACAATAAATAAACATTTACAAACCATGTATTTGGACGCTGAAAAGAAAAAAGAGATTTTCACCAACTACGGAAAGTCTAATACAGACACCGGCTCTGTTGAAAGCCAGGTTGCCTTATTTTCCTACCGTATTCAGCACTTGACCGAGCATCTGAAGAATAACATTCACGATTTCGGTACTAAGAGGGCATTGACCGGATTGGTAGGCAAAAGACGCTCCCTTCTTGATTACCTCAAGAAGAAGGACATCGAAAGATATAGGGCACTCATCAAGAAATTGGGCTTGAGGAAGTAACCCACCCAAGAACTAAGCAACAAGGAAGGGACTGCCAGTGTTGTAGTCTTTTCCTTTTTGTTTTTTCGGTAAATGCTTCATATCCCGACGAATATCCTTCACCTAATATTAACGCCGCCACGCCATTGTGCCTCGGGCGGCTTGCATCATTTCAGAAATAGTAGAACAGAATGAACATTATCACAAAAGAAATTGACCTTGGCGACGGCCGCATCGTGAGCGTAGAGACCGGCAAACTCGCCAAACAGGCAGACGGTTCCGTAATCGTAAGGCAGGGCAACACGGTGTTGCTCGCTACCGTTTGCTCCGCTAAAGAATCCAACCCCGAGGCTGACTTCATGCCTCTCACAGTAGAGTATCAGGAAAAATATTATTCCAACGGCAGGTTTCCCGGCGGCTTCCTCAAACGCGAGGGCAAGGCGTCAGACGCCGAAATCCTTACCGCAAGGCTCGTGGATAGGGCTTTGAGGCCGTTGTTCCCAAAAGACTATCACTCTGAGACTTTCGTAAATGTGTATCTCCTCTCCGCCGACAAGGAGACTATGCCCGACGCTTACGCCGGATTTGCCGCTTCGTGTGCATTGAGCGTGAGCGACGTGCCGATTCTCGAACCCATCGCTGAGGTTCGCGTGGCAAGGGTGGACGGCAAGATTGTAATCAACCCCACATACGAACAGTGCGAAAAGGCTGACATCGAGATGGTTGTTGGCGCTACATACGAAAACATCCTTATGGTGGAAGGCGAGATGAACGAGGTTTCGGAAGCCGAAATGCTCGAAGCCATCAAGGCTGCGCACGAAGCCATCAAACCTCTCTGCAAACTCCAGGAGGAAATGGCAAAGGAGAAGGGCGTTGTTAAACGTACCTACGAGCCGGAAATCTCCGACCCCGAACTCCAAAAGCGCATCCATGACGAACTCTACCAGAAGATTTACGACACTGCAAAACAGGGTCTTGGCAAACAGGAGCGTCAGGAGGCTTTCGACAAAATCGAGGAAGACTTCACCGAATCGCTCGGACTCACCGAGGAGGAATTGGAAGAGAAACAATTGCTCATCGGTCGTTATTACCACGACGAACTCCGCACCGCTGTACGCCGCTTGATTCTCGATGAGGGCAAGCGTCTCGACAGCCGCAAGACCGACGAAATCCGTCCTATTTGGTGTGAGACTGACGTTTTGCCGTCTGTTCATGGTTCGGCAATCTTCACCCGTGGCGAAACTCAATCTCTCGCCACCTGCACACTCGGCACCAAACTCGACGAGCAAATTATCGACGGAGTTTTGGTTCAGGGTCGCAACAACTTCTTGCTCCACTACAACTTCCCGCCCTTCGCAACCGGCGAGGCTAAGGCTGTAAGGGGTGTTTCGCGCCGCGAGGTAGGCCACGGCAATTTGGCTCACCGCGCACTCAAAAAGGTGCTTCCCTCTATCGAGGAAAATCCATATACTATTCGCGTTGTATCCGACATCTTGGAATCCAACGGTTCGTCGTCTATGGCTTCGGTCTGCGGCGGCTGTATGGCGTTGATGGATGCAGGCGTTAAGATTAAGCGTCCTGTTTCGGGCATCGCGATGGGTCTTATCACCGATACCGAGAGCGACAAGTACGCAGTGCTTTCCGATATTCTCGGCGACGAGGATCACTTGGGCGATATGGACTTCAAGGTTGCTGGTACTACCGCAGGCATCACCGCTTGCCAGATGGACATCAAGGTTGACGGTTTGAGTTACGAAATCCTCGCCAAGGCTCTCCAACAGGCTAAGGAAGGTCGCGCCCACATCCTCAACATTATGCTCCAAACCATTCCCGCACCCCGCGAGGACTACAAGCCGTTTGTACCGCGTATGGTCAAGTTTACCATTGCAAAAGACTACATCGGCGCAGTTATCGGACCCGGCGGCAAGATTATCCAGGAGATTCAGGCAGATACCAATTCCATCATCACCATCGACGAGGAAGATGGCGTGGGCATCGTTGCAATTTCCGCTGTCAACAAGGCAGATATGGACGCTGCAATGGCTCGCATCAAGGCCATCGTTGCCGAGCCTGAAGTGGGCGAGGTTTATCACGGCACTGTCAAGTCAATCGTTGAGTTTGGCGCGTTCATCGAGATTCTCCCCGGCAAGGAAGGTCTCTTGCACGTTTCGGAGATAGATTGGAAACGCATTGAGAATGTAAGCGACGTCCTCAACGAAGGCGACGAAATCGATGTGAAACTCATCGACATCGACAAGAAAAACAACAAGCTCAAACTCTCTCGCCGTGCGCTCCTTCCCAAGCCCGAAGGCTACGTAGAGCGTCCCGCACGTCCCGAGCGCAGCAACGACCGTGGTCCGCGCAGCAATGACCGTGGCGGATTCCGTGGCGAGCGCGGTGGTTTCAACGACCGTGGCAACAACGGCGGCTTCAACGACCGTCGCGGTGGCAACAACGGCGGCTATCGTGGCAACCGTCGCGGCAGTGACGACGCACAAGGCTAAGAATTTGTTTTGATCTGATATAAAAATCCCGGGAGTTGTTTCCAAAACAAACTTCCGGGATTTTTTTGATATAGTTAATATCCAAACTGCATCTTCTTCCCTGACTTCAATTTGCCTTCCAACGTGCCTTTGTCAACCTTGAACTCCTTGGTGGCAAACTCTGGCACGTTGTAGCTGTACATAAGGCGGCGGTTGTCTTCGGGCGAGCGTTGTGGAATCATAAAAGCCTTGTCGGCGCGGCCGTTTTCGTTGATGTGGGCGATGTAGGCGCGTGTGTAAAGTCCGTCGTCGCGGCGCGATTCAAAGGCTATCCACTCCGAATTTTGCGACCACGAATGATAACTGTCGGCGTCATAATCGCAGTTGGCTCTTTCGAGCGGGAAGGTCTCGGTGGTGGCGAGGTTCATCATCCACAAATCGGCCTCCTTGTGCCAAATTGCAAATTGTCCGTACTTAAACTTGGTGAACAACAGCCATTTGCCATCGTATGAGGGACGCGGGAACGCCGTTGATAGCGAGTCCTTCGATGCCTTTACCAGTGTGTCAACATTGCCGACAAAACCGCCCATAGCCTCGTCAAATCCTATCCTGCAAATGTCGTAATGTACTTCGCGGGTTTTTATTGCCATATCAACGGTGTCTGCCGTTGCATAATAGAGCCACTTGCCGTCGGGTGAGAATGACGGCTCAGTCGTGAATGTCCTCGCGCTGTTGAGTTCGGGGCAGGTGAGGAGTTTGTTGTTTTTTACATCATAGACCACGACGCGCGATTCCGAATCGTAAACTTCCACCCTGTTTGGGCTGCCGCAATGAAACGATTGCACCGTATTGTTTTGAGAATAAGCGATATAATTGCCCGACGGATGCCAATATGGATAGACGCAATTGAGTTTCAATTTGTCGGTTTTGGCGTTGCTAATTGTCAATTCGTCGCCAGATTTCAAGACCGTGCAGCCGAGGTCGCCCCTGATGTGAAATTGCGCAATGTCGGTGTTGCCCATGCAAAACGAGTGGCAGTTGACGCAGTTGCCGTGGATGAGGCGGTTGTCCACTACGGTGGTCTGATTGAATGTAGTTAAATCCCTGCAATACAATCCCATACGGCTGTACAATTCGTATCCGGGCGCAATCAATCGGTAACACAAATATGAATCCACCTCAGAATCAGCCACATAAATTTCAAACGGACGGTAACAGTATTTCTTATTGCCGGTAATCTCGGCGACGGTGATTTCGATCTTGTTGCCCGCAGATTCTTGCATCATCGTCCGCCATTGGTCGATGGGAATGTCGATGTACTTCGCTCCCGAATATTCATAGACCTTGCCGTCTGGCGTCTTTATTTGCGCCTCGATGCCCTGCAACGAATCGTACCTCACCGTCGAAAAATTTAGCGGCGCGATGTTTTTGGGGATGGTGACGCCATTGTAATCGGGCCATAGCATTGGTACACAATCCATTGATATGGTGTCGGTTACATTGACGCCGCACGAACAAGTGAGCATTAGCAATAGTACATAGAATAATCTTTTCATAATGCGATTTTTGTAATTAGTTGACTGCAAATATACGCATTATTTTTCAAACGTTTTGTATGGCGATTTTTTTTGTCGTAAAAAATATGATTTGGGTAAGTCAACAAAAAAAATTAAATTTGCGGCACACAATTTTTAAATGACGTTGAAAGAGATGAAAAACATCACCCAACATATATCGACGATAATATTGTTTTTGTTTGTATTTGTCGTTGTATTAATGTTTTACGCCCCGATGTATGCTTATCAGGAAGGCTTGCAGATATTTATGTTCAATGGCGAATTTTTTGCCGATACGTGTCTGAGGCCGGGCGGATTGAGCGATTACATTGGATGTTTTTTGGTGCAGTTTTTTATGAATCCGTTTTGGGCGGCACTGATTGTCGCGCTGTTGGCGGTCGGCATACAGTTGATTTTGAAAAAGATTTTCGTCAATAATGGCTGCAACGAGCGCACCTCCGACCTCTTGGGCGTTGTCTGTGCTTCGGGTGTAGTGGCGGCGGTGGTCTATTTCAATGTGATGTTTGGCGGTTGCGTGGCGGTGCTGATTGCCGTTGCTGCATTAAGATTGGTTGACATTACCGAAAATAAAATCTTGCTTGGAGTTGCTACACCGATAATCTATTGGATGACAGGTGGTTGGTGCTGCTTGATATACATTGCGGCGTTGACGTTGAAATCGTTGCAGAAAAAAGATTTCATTTTCCCTGCCGTCAATGTCGGTTTGCTGTTGTTTAGTTGGTTGATTACCAAAAAGATAATGCAGGACGACAGCCTTTATGGCACGTTTACGGGCGTGGATTTCAACCGTTTTCCCGACAAGAGTTGTGCGGTGTGGTTCGTTGCGATTGGTATAATTATTATAAGTATCATATTGTCCAAAATCAAGATTAACCTATCTAAACCCTTGGTGAGCCTGCCGCTGTACGCCGTAGCCGTAGGTGCGTTAATATTCTATATGACAACTAATTACGATGCCGGTACGATGCTCAATTACAAGGTGGACCGCATGACGCGTTACAAACAGTGGGGCGGTATTATTGAGGAGGTGGACAAGGCTCAGCGCAAACAATATTCTACCTATATGTCGCAGTGCTATCTCAACCTTGCATTGAACGAGCGCGACTTGCTTATGTCTAAAATGTTCAATTTTGTGCAGGTGGGTGGGGAAGGTCTTATCTCGTCCACAATCAATGCGCAGGACAAGTGCATCTGCAACAGCGAGATATATTTTCGCCTTGGACTTGTAAACATCTCCGAGCGGCTTTCGGTGGAGGCTATGGAGGACAACAACACCGGACAAAAGTCGGCGCGTCTGTATAAAAGGCTCGCCGAGTGTGCGATGTTGAAGGGCGAGAAGGTATTGGCAATTAGATACATACAGAAACTAAAAGCCACCATCTTTTATCGTGCGTGGGCTCTCCGCGCCGAGCAATACCTCAATGACCCGGCGCACACCGAAGCGTTGGCGGATTGGAAGATTAAGCCGTTGGAGATGAAAGATGATATTTTTTTCACGCCAGCCACAAGCGCGTATTTCCTTTATAATCTTTTGTACAACAATCCTCACAATGCAAAAGTGTTCCATTATTTGGCGGCTTATCTCTTGTTAGACAGGGATTTGGAACGACTGTACAGTTTTTTGTCGCAGTACCGACCCGAAGGCGAATTGGGTACGCATATCTATGAGGCTACGTTGCTTTATCTTTTCCTGCACAATAAGGACGAATTTAATAAGGTTATGTCCAACAACAACGACCTTACGCACCGTTTCGACGAGTTTGGACGTTTCTATTCGGCAGGCACACAAAATCCTCAGAAGGCAAAAGAACTTTTTGGGCATAGTTATTGGTTCTATTATTATTACTGCAACTAAATTTTTTTGTAACTTTGCAGCCGTTTTGATAACTAATAATTATGAACAGTAGATCAGAAAACGCAAGTCTTGCTAAGTCATTTTTAAGAACCATTTGGGACATACTGTTGGTGTATGTCGTGTATCAGGTGTGCCGCGCCATCTTCTTGGTTGTCAATTATTCACGCTATTCGGAAGGCGTATTTGGCGACAATTTTTGGACGTTGTTCAAGGGGTCGCTCGTATTTGATACGTCGGCGATTATCTATACCAATTTGTTGTTTTTGGTGCTGGCGTTGATACCGTTGCATTGGAAGGAGAAGAACGGCGTTTACAAGTGGATTGTCAAGTTCGCTTATATAATCCCCAATTCTATCGCCATCATTGCCAACTTGGTGGATGCCCGTTATTTTCAATGGACTGAACGCAGGAGCACGGCGAGCGTTTTTGAGGAGTTTGAGCACGAAGACAATATAGGTCAGATTTTGGGCAAGGAAGCATTGAGCCAATGGTATTTGGTATTGGCGGCGGCAGTTTTGATTTGGATTTTGTGGAAGTTGTATTGCAACCCGCTGTGTTTCAGGCCGGAGAGGAATATCCTTAGTTTCATCAAATATTATGCGTTTAGGCTGGTGTTTTTTGCAGTGGTGGCTGTGATGTCGGTAGTGGGCATTCGTGGCGGCATCGACCGCAGTACGCGCCCTATCACCATCAGCAATGCCAATCAATACGTAAAAAGCCCGATTCAAGCACCGCTTATTTTGAATACGCCTTTTTCCATCATTCGCACCATCAATAAGAAGGCTTTTGTGGATCCCAAATATTACAGCGTTGATGAACTCCAGCGCATCTACACCCCGCTCCACAAGCCAGTTGTGGATTCTCTAAATATCAACAATAAGGGTAAAAATGTTGTTATACTGATAGTTGAGAGTTTTTCGCGGGAGTTTATGGGCTGTTACAACAAGGATTTGGAGGGCGGCAATTACAAGGGCTACACGCCTTTTATCGACAGTTTGGCTAAGAAGTCGATGATTTTTCAGCAGAGTTATTGCAACGGCAGGAAGTCCATCGACGGTATGCCGAGCGTCCTGAGTGGTATTCCGTATTTTGTAGAGCCGTTTTTCCTGACTCCCGCGTCGCTCAATACTCTCGACGGCATCGCTGTGGAACTCGGCAAGGAAGGTTATCAGACGGCGTTTTTTCACGGCGCAAAGAATGGCAGCATGGGTTTTGAGGCTTTTGCAAATGCGACTGGCTTCCAGAAATATTATGGTCGCACGGAGTTTGACGAAGCACCGGAATTTGGCGGTGAGGCGGAGTTCGATGGCTATTGGGCTATTTGGGACGAACCGTTTTTGCAGTTTTATGCCGCCGAGATGTCGAAGATGAAAGAGCCTTTTATGACGGCTGTTTTCACGGCGAGCAGCCATCATCCGTTCCAAATTCCCGACAAATACAAGTCTGTCTATCCCGAAGAAAACCTCTTGATACACAAGTGTATAAGATATACGGATATGTCAATTGGCAAATTTTTTGAGACTGCGAGCCGCCAACCGTGGTATAACAATACGATTTTTGTGATTTGCAGCGACCACACCAATCTTTCCGACCACGACGAATACCAGACCGACCTCGGACGTTTTGCCGGTCCTGTGATTTTCTACGCGCCTGGCGATACTACGCTCGTAGGCGACCGCCCCGGCATTGCTCAACAGATAGACGTAATGCCCACAGTGTTAGGCTATTTGGGATATGAAAAGCCGTACATTTCTTTTGGAGTTGACCTCTTGCGCACCCCCGCCGAGGAGACTTTTGCGGTAAGTTATTTCAACGGCATCTACCAAATTTTGAAGGGCGGATATTTCGTGCAGTTTGACGGCAAGGAGGTGACGGCTGTGTATGCCGAGAATGACAAGTTGCTGAAAAACAACCTTGTAGGTACGGTGAATGTCGATGCCACGGTTACTTTCTTGAAGGCGTTTATTCAGCAGTATATGAGTAGGATGAATGAGAATAGGTTGGTGGTGGAGTAGTTACATATCCTCAATACACAAACCCTCGTATTTCACCTCATAATCCTTAAACTTGCCTGTTGCTTCTATGAAATGCCGCGCCTTTTCGGCAAGTATCGGCATTGATATTTCAGACCGTTGACGCTTTACTTCGTAGAATGTGGCGGTTTTTGATAAATCATCGGCGGCGATGATGTCGATTTCGTCCTCGCCCTTGCGATTCCACCAATTGCCGATGTGCGTATATGATTGAGTTTCAAGAAGTTTTTCTCGAAAATAACGCTCTAAAATCGTTCCGCTGTACATTGCATAATCGCGCATCAATATTTCCGACAACTTGTGAAAGGCGTTTGCTTCGATGATGCTGTTGTATTTGTAAATAAATCTGAACCAATAGTTTAGGAAGTTGTCGCGCACCGAATAGTGGACGTTTTTGTTGGTCGATTGTTGGAACATTGGGCGCGTCTTGGCGATGAGTCCAAAATCGTTTTCAAGTCGGGTCATATAGCCCGACACCTCGCAATGTAGGACGTTTTCGATGCGGGAGCGGGTGTTGTTGCCGTCGGCAATGAGCCTCAAAATGTCAAAATACCGCCCGTAATCGCGCCCAAATTCCTCTATGAGCATATTTTTGCCTTCGTAGATGAAGTAAGAATCCTTGTCTGTCATTGCTTGGAGCATATTGGCGCAGGTTGTAACTCCCGAATCCATAAGCAGTTCCACGTATTTCGGCACGCCGCCGGTAAAGACGTAAAGTGCCAAAAGGTCGTGGTTGTTGTAATCTGGATTGTAATGAGAGAGTATCTGTTTTAGCACTGACGGAGGGAATGGCTCTACCTTCAACGAACCTGTTTGACGTCCGTAGAGCGATTCCTTGTGGTCGCGGAATAGTTTGGTAATCATAGAATATACCGAGCCGCAAACAATCAGGTTGATTCGGGATTGATTTTTGTTTAAGTCCCAAATCTTCTGCATCTGCGAAAATATTGCATCGTTTACTCTGCAAAAATCTTGAAATTCGTCGATGACGAGCGTCAACGGTTGTTGTTTGGCAATATCCATCACGTATTGGAAAATGTCGGCGAATTTTTCGGGCTTGCCCAAAATAGGGATGTTTAGTTTTTGCGAAATCTCGGCAGCGAACTCATTGCATAGTTCTGTTTCGGAACTCCTTGACACAAAGAAATATAGGAACGGCTCATCGTCGTAAGCCTTCATTACCAACGATGTCTTGCCAATGCGCCGACGGCCTGTGATGACGGTGAATTGTGCCGTCTGTTGCGACTGTTGCCTGATGTCCCGCAGCCGCTGTATTTCGTGTTCACGGTCAAAAAATTCCATAATTGTCCTAATTAATATTATAGTTGCGAAACGCCCAGTTCCGAACTCGCCAGTTCGAAACTCGCGGTTTCGGATGCAAATATGAAGAAAAAATGTTGTATTTGCAAATTTAATCAAGAATTTCTTTTGCCAAAATCAAAAACTTCCATAATTTAGGCTCGGCATTTGGAGTCGCACCTTTTTAATAGTATCAACATTATGGAGACATTTCAAGTAAAATTCGTTGCACCTAACCCCGTCAGAATCAGGGAAAACGACGCTCGGTACAGGATTGAAGACCTTATACTCGATGCTAATGTGTCGGGATTTTTCGACGTGGATCGCTACGACGCAAGCGTCTATGCCGATGCCGAAGCCGTTGCCACAATGATTTGCTCCAAATGTCAGGAGATGATGCAACGTTGTTTTGACAATTGGCCGCGCCGTGCGTCGGTGGTGCTGAGCGATCTGTTTCGCGTCGAGGAGACTTTGAACGAAGAATTTTGGAAAATCGGCATCAACGTCCGCGCAAAAATTGATTCTTTCACATTGACGCCACAGTCGCAGAAATTTTATGAAGAAATGGTGGAGGCGGGCAAGATTCCGAGCGACAGGTTAAGATTGGATTTTGAACAAGAACCTGAAGAGTGTTATTATGTGGCATTGCCGCCCCATTGTTGCTGTGTGCGACGGTATTATGAGCCGGGCGAGGATGTTGTGGTTTTTTATTACAACGCGGATTCCGATGAGAGACCTTCTTTCAAAGTCAAGAATGTTGACTTTTATCGTGAGGAAGATTTGAAGGATGGCGTGGTATGCATATCGTTTGCGATGCCTAAGCGTGACGTCGATATTTCTTGCGTCTTCCCTAATCGTCCCCAAATGGGTGTACCCTCAAATCCTTTTGGTATGGGTATGATGCAGATGATGATGATGGCCAATGGCTATGCCCAGAATCCAATGTTCACACCGCCGCCACCGCCCCCGCCGCCTCCACCACAAAACACTGTAAGAGAAGGCGAATGGACGTGTACCTGCGGATGTGTTAATAGTGGCAAGTTTTGCAGCAATTGCGGAAGTCAGAGGGGGTGATTTACGGCGATTACACGTTATAAATCCCCAAAGTTGCCCAAAAAAATCAAACTTTGGGGAATTATAATCTTCGTTGGAAAACTAACGGCTCGTCTTCTATCCTAAAAAAAACAACCATTCCAACATTCTGATAATCAATATAATCACTCTAAAATCTTCCAAAAAACGTAAAAAAAATTTGCCAATTCCCAATTTTATCCCTATTTTTAGCGCGGCAAAAAACCGTGACTACGGCTACGCCTTATATTATATTAGACTATGGTCAAATTGGTATCGGAAGATTGATGTCTTTTTGCCTGATTTTGATAACAAGTTTAAAACATTAAAACCATTTATGGCATCAACAGAACTTACACCCGATTTCGTCTTTGAGACGAGTTGGGAGGTCTGCAACAAGGTTGGCGGCATCCACACCGTGGTCTCCACCAAGGCGCAGACGATGAAGTCGAAGTTCGGCGACAAACTCATAATGATAGGTCCCGACATTTGGCAAAACTCAGAGGAAAACCCCGAGTTTGTGGAAGACAAGACGTTATACGCCGATTGGAGGGAGATAATCAACCGCACCGAGACCCGCGTGAGGATCGGTCGTTGGAAGATTGTCGGCGAACCTATCGTGATTCTCGTCGATTTTTCGCAAAACATTTCCAAGAAAGACAAGATTTTTGCGGAGTTGTGGGAGACTTACAAGCTCGATTCTATCTCTGGCGACTGGGGCTACATCGAACCCGTCATCTTCGGATATTCGGCGGGTAAGGTCATCGAGAGTTTCTGTACCTACAACCTCAAGCCCGAAAACCGCGTCATAGCGCACTTCCACGAGTGGATGACCGGCGCGGGAATCCTCTACATTGAGAAATACGCGCCCGAGATTGCATCCGTATTCACCACTCACGCCACCGCAATCGGCCGCAGCATCGCCGGCAACGGTCAGCCTTTATATGGGTCCATCAACAATTATGACGGCGACACCAAGGCGCGTGAGTTCAATATGGTGGCAAAGCAGTCGTGCGAAAAACTCTCCGCCCTTACTGCCGACGCATACACCACAGTATCCGAAATCACGGCGATAGAGTGCAAACAGTTTACATACAGGGCGGTAGATTACGTAACGCCCAACGGATTCGAGGACGATTTTGTTCCCAAGGGTTCTGTATTCAACACCCGCCGCGCCGCAGCCCGCGCCAAGATGCTCGATGTGGCAAGCAAGTTGTTCAATGAAAAATTTGACGACAAAAATACCGTAATCCTCGGTACTTCAGGTCGTTATGAATATCGTAACAAAGGCATCGACGTATTCCTCGAAAGCCTCAAAAAAATCAAGGATCTCGGCACTCTCGATAAGAAGAAGAACCTCTTGGCGATAATCACCGTACCCGCCAACCATTATGGCGCACGTCCCGACCTCAAGGCTGCCCTCGACGGCGGCAAGGAGCCGGTAAAGAACGACCAATATTCGCGCTACCTCACTCACGGCCTCCATTATGTGGAGTACGACGCAGTGTGCAACCGCGCCATTCAGCTCGGCATCGACAATAGCAAGGACAGCAAGATAAAATTGATTTTTGTGCCGTCATATCTCAAGGGCGACGACGGCATATTCAATATGTCGTACTACGACCTCCTCATCGGTATGGACATTACTGCATACCCGTCATACTACGAGCCTTGGGGCTACACGCCGATGGAGTCCATCGCATTCTCGGTGCCCACCATCACCACCGACCTCGCAGGCTTCGGCAAGTACTGCCAGGGCTTGTTGCCATCCGACGCAAGGCCGGTAGTAGTATTGCACCGCACCGACGACAATTACAACGAAGTGTCGGAAAACCTCGCAAAGGCAGTTGTGGAATACGCCAACCTCGACGCAAAGCAAATGGAAGTCAACCGCAAGGCTGCATACGCGCTCTCGCAGCAGTTCCTGTGGAAAAATCTCGCCAAATACTACTTCAAGGCATATTCAACGGCATTGGAGCGCACCAAGAAGCGTTATGACGAGGCCGACTTTTCTAAATACTCACACGAATCGTTTAACATAAAAGAAATAAAAGTGAACAATCCTATTTGGAGAAATATCCAGGTACAGCCCAACCTTTCGGGCAAATTCAAAGGCTTGGAGGAGATGTCCTACAACCTTTGGTGGTGTTGGAACTACGAAGCCGAAGAAATGTGGCAGACCATCGGCGAAGACGGACTTTGGGACAAGTCGGGTCAGAATCCCGTACAGCTCATGCGTATGGTGGACCTCAACCGTCTTTCCGAACTCGAAAACGACGCCGACTTCATTGCCAAATATGAAAAAGTATATGCCAACTTCAAGGCATACATGGACGAGAAGAAGAATGCAAAAGGCCCGTCTGTGGCTTACTTCTGTATGGAGTATGGCATCCACGATTCGCTCAAAATCTTCTCGGGCGGTCTTGGCATCCTCGCCGGCGACTACTTGAAGGAGGCTTCCGATTCCAACGTTGATATGGTGGCTGTCGGCTTGCTCTATCGCTACGGCTACTTCCGTCAGAAGATTTCCGTATGGGGCGACCAGATTGCTGAAGACATCCCGCAGGACTTCAAGTCGCTGCCAATCACGGAGGTAAAGGATGCTGATGGCAACCAACTCCAAGTTCAAGTGGCGTTCCCGGGCAGAAAACTCACCGCCAACGTTTGGAAGGCTCAGGTAGGTCGTATCGAACTCTACTTGCTCGATACAGATTTCGACGCCAATTGGCAGGAAGACCGTGGTGTAACCCACCACCTCTACGGCGGCAACCAGGAAAACCGCTTGAAACAGGAAATGCTCCTCGGTGTTGGCGGTGTTCGCGCACTCCGCAAGATGGGCATCACCAAGCAGATTTACCACATGAACGAGGGGCACGCGGCTCTTATGGGCATCGAGCGTCTCAACAACCTCATCACCGAGAATAAGTTTACCCTCAACGAAGCCCTCGAAATCGTCCGTGCATCCACCCTCTACACTACGCACACACCCGTACCGGCAGGTCACGATGCATTCCCGGAGGATATGATTATGACCTATATGGGACATTATCCTCAGCGTCTCGGCGTATCGTGGAAGGATTTCCTCGCCCTCGGCAAGAAGAACGTGGACGACCGTGGCGACAAGTTCAACTTCTCGTACCTCGCTTGCCAACTTTCTCAGGAAGTAAACGGCGTGTCGATGCTCCACGGCGAAGTTACCAAGAATATGTTCAACTATATGTGGGACGGCTACTATCCCGAAGAACTCAATATCGGCTACGTCACCAACGGCGTTCACTATCCGACATGGGCTGCCAAAGAGTGGCAACAATTCTACAACAAGACCTTCGATCCCAAGTTCCTCAAAGACCAGAGCAACGAATCGTTGTGGAATGTCATCCAGAATGTTGACGATGCCGAGATTTGGAAGATGCGTCAGCAGAAGCGCAAAGACCTCATCGACTACATCAAGGTGAAGATGGCTGCCGACTATCAGGCACGCGGCGAGGCTCCGTCGTCGATGGTTCGCATCAAGAATACATTGAACCCCAATACTTTGACCATCGGTTTCGCACGTCGTTTCGCTACCTACAAGCGTGGCAACCTCTTGCTCACCGACCTCGAAATGTTGAAGAAGATTGTTGACGACCCCGAACGTCCCGTACAGTTTATCTTTGCGGGCAAGGCTCACCCCGCAGACGGCGGCGGACAGGGCATCATCAAGCAGATTGTAGAAATCAGCAAGCGTCCCGAGTTCGCAGGCAAGATTCTCTTCCTCGAGAATTACGACATTGCCCTCGCCAAGAAGCTCGTTTCGGGTGTCGATATTTGGATGAACACCCCGACCCGTCCGCTCGAGGCATCGGGTACGTCTGGCATGAAGGCCGTTATGAACGGTGCAATCCATTATTCTGTCCTTGACGGTTGGTGGGTGGAAGGCTATCGTCCCGACGGCGGATGGTGCTTGCCGCAGGAACGCGCTTATCAGAATCAGGATTACCAGAACCTCCTCGACGCGGCTACTATCTACCGTACAATCATTGAGGACATCTGCCCGAAGTTCTACACCCGCAATGCAAAGGGCGTTCCCGAGCAGTGGGTAAGCGTCATCAAAAACTCCATCGGCCACATTGCGCCCAATTTCACCATGAAGCGTCAACTCGACGACTACTACGACCGCTACTACAACAAGTTGGCTGTAACGGGTGCAGAAGTCAACGCCAACAACTACCAAGTGGCTCGCGAACTCGCAGCATGGAAGTACAAGGTGGTTCAGAATTGGGAAAACATCAAGGTTGTCAAGATTAACTTCCACGAAATCGTCAAGGACGCGCTCTATATGGGCGAGGAATACTTTGGCGAAGTGGTTCTCGACCTCGGTGGCCTCAGTGCAGAAGATCTCGGCGTTGAGATGGTGATGACCGAACTCAGCAATGGCGGTTCCAAGTTGCTCTCAAAGGCTCCGTTGACCTTGCAGAAGGTGGAAGGACGTTTTGCCCACTACTCGGTAGAACTCCGTCCTGTAAAGCCGGGCAACTTCAACTACGGTTTCCGCCTCTTCCCGACCAACAAGAACCTCGTCCACAGAACCGACTTCGCATTGGTTAAGTGGCTGTAATGCACTGAATTAACTCACTCTAATTATAAATGCCGCCGGAAATACAAATAGTATCCGGCGGCATTTTTTATATATCAAAAAACAATCTATAATTGCATACTGCATCCGCTCGAAACTTGGCGGAAATAGCCAAAAAAATGCAGTTTCCGCCAAGTTTCTCCTATACTTGTTTTATACTAATTACCTGATTATTAATTATTTAATCAAAATTAAATACCTTGATTTTATAAAATTTAACAATAGTTAAATTGGCTACTTCATACCACTTCCACCAAGAAACTCACCGGTCTGAATCCGTCGTTGCATGAAATCATCGCAGATTTTGGATTTTTCATCCAACCGTCGTAAAAATTTTGTGCGCCGTTGGCGAGTGCCATTACGAATGGCTGAAGCGACAGCCACGCGGCGGCGCAAAGTCCGTCGGGCTTTTCGGCGTTTTGGGATATGAATGTCTGACCCTCAATCATGTCGCAGGCGTGTTCAATTGGGTTTTCGTATAGAGCGGAGAGGTCGGAATGATGACACTTCCTAATGACGGTAATGCGGCAGTTGTGCATAGTTGTGGCTATTAAAGTTGAGTATTTCCTTTCGTTAATTATTGGCATATTG